>JAZFSN010000042.1:0-2335 GCA_036446195.1 Thermodesulfovibrionia bacterium
CTTCCTCAATGGACTTTGATAAATATACCTTCCCGTCCAGGACAATCTTTATGGCTTCAACCAGATGGATAAAACTCTCTTCTTTAAGCAGGTAACCTCTTGCCCCAGCTTTGAGAGCCTCTTTCACGTAGATATGGTCAGCATGCATGGACAGTATAACAACTTTAACAACGGGAAGGAGTTTTAAGATATGACGCGTAGCTTCAATCCCGTTTAGCAGAGGCATGGCAATGTCAAGCACTGCAATATCAGGCTTAAATCCTTCTATCATTCTCACTGCATCACGGCCATCGCTTGCTTCGCCTACAACAACCATATCTTCCATACTACTGAGTTGGGCATTGAGTCCTTCCCTGAACATCTTATGATCGTCAGCAAGAAAAACCTTTATATTCGTTTTTTTCATTATTCGTTATATTATTCGTTATTAATTATTTGTACCCGTTTACAAATTATTTGTCAATGTTCTGATTAACAAATTAATTGTTTTTTTTAATTGGTATTTTAATTGACACCTTTGTGCCACTGCCGGGTTTTGAATCCAGGTAAAATTTTCCACCCAATCCTGATACCCACTCTCGTATAGTGAAAAACCCGATACCATTAAACTCCCGGGGCGATTTTAAAATACTGTCAGGATCAAATCCCTTACCATCATCAGCTACAATAATTTCAAAGATAGAATCAGTGCCCTTAACAGTTACCACAACTTCATTTGCTTCGGCATATTTAAAGGCATTATTGAGAAGCTCTTTAATCACTCTCAAAAGGTATATGGAAACAGAATGGGACGGCTCTGCTGGAGATCCCTTTTCAACAATTTTTGTTTTAAGGCCTGTCTCTGAATTAAATTTCTTGACATGCCATTCAATAGTCGGCAAGATACCTAAATCATCAAGCATAACAGGATATAAATCAAATATAAGTGTCCTTGTCTGCTGAATCATTTCTTTTATAAGTGAAATACTTTCGTCAAGGTGCGATTCTATTTTATCTGAGCCGTGCGGCACTCTTGTCTTCATCTCTTCAATCTTCATTTTCAATATTGCAAGACTATGTCCCAAATGGTCATGAATATCCCGTGCCATCGTACGCCGCTCCCGTTCCTGGGTAAAAACCGTCTCTTCCTGAAGCCTCCGCTGAAAGGTCTTCTCCTGATCCCGTCTCTTTTCCAATGCTTCCGCCATTTTGTTAAAAGCATTGCCCAGTCTGCCAATTTCATCCTGTGAAGAAATATCTACCCTGGCAGATAAATCGCCGTCTTTTACGCATTCAGCCGCATCTACAGTCTCGTTTAGTTTGTTGATCACATTTCTTCTTATGTAATAAAAACCACCTGCAGCAATCAAAAGAGAAAAGATGAACGATAAGATAGCATAAATTCTGAGTCTGCGTATAGATTTTGATGAGTCCGCTTCCATCATCTTAACCGCTATATTCATTTCCTTAAGTATCTCTAATGAAGAATAATCTAATGTCTTCTTTTTAGTTGCCATGTCAAGCTTTCCATTTGCCGCAGCAATGATGTCCGGTTTGAACTTATCCCACAGCCCTTTCACCTTTTGAAGCTGGTGCCTGATATTATCAGTTGTTGCAGGAGGCAATCCTAACTCTTTATCCCCGTCAATAAGGCTGTTCAGAGTACGCTCAAAGAGCTGCTGTGTCTTTTCTATATCTTCCCTTACATCAAAGCCATTTGCAATAAACACCGCTTCTTTTGCCATCTTCTGGGTAAGCATCCTCTGCCTTCCCGCAAGATTTATGATCGTTCCATAGGCTTTTGAACTGTTGATCCAGAATTGAATTCCGACAAAATTACTAAAGACACAAAAAACCAAAGCCAAAAGTACAATGCTGATTTTCCATTTAATACTTAATTTCATAATATAGTTCCAATCTTTCTGCCCAATACTGATAAAATGTACTCAGTAAAATGACTCTGGCAATCATTGAAACCAAGATATATGTGAGACTGGCACGAGTGGTTTTCATTATCAGTAATTATTCAACCACCGACTTTTACTGACAAATAAGTAAGAACTCAAAAGTGAGAACTGAGAACTTGTATCTACAAGATATTATTTTACTTCCCACTTCCTATTTTCTTAAGTCTATGTTTATCTGTGGCTAACTATCAATTACTTTTTGTGAAACTTGTTCTGGGCGCAGGATATGCCTTTATTGATTATCATCTCCACGGCATCAACAGCATTCTCAATAGAATTTTTTATTACTGACTGTTCCTTTTTAGTAAAGGGCCTTAATACATAGTCTTCAGGTGGAATTCTGGTTGAGCGGCCTATCCCGATTTTTAATCTTAAAAAATCTTTTGTTC
>JAZFSN010000043.1:0-3066 GCA_036446195.1 Thermodesulfovibrionia bacterium
TCAAGGTCAGCCGTACAATAGCAGACCTTGCAGGGTCAGAGCAGATTAATGCTGAACATATCTCAGAAGCAATACAATACAGGACCCTTGACAGGGGGATATCTTAAAAAGCAGTTCCTACAAGAACCTGTGGCTTAATTATCCAGCATCTCTCTTATTTTTTTTATTAAATCATTTGGTTCTTTCGAGAATTGTGTGGAAAAACAAATACCACTTATTGGGATAACTCAGGATAAGCAAGATGCTCCCCTCAGGGGAGGGGAAACAAAAGGGACACTCACAGAAAAATCTGAAGAAACTTAAATTAAAAGTTTGACGGGTATGCTAAAGATATGTAAGCCAGGATTCGTAAGATTTATTTTCCCCATGCACTATCTTAAAAAAAGAATTCTGCAGTTTCTTTGTCACAGGGCCTGGCCTGCCTTTCCCGATTACTCTTTCATCCACTGCCCTGATTGGCGTAATTTCTGAAGCCGTGCCCGTAAGAAAAGCCTCATCTGCAATGTAGAGCTCATCCCTTGTAAAATTTTCTTCTCTTACCTCAAGATTCTCATTACGCGCTATCTCAATCACACTGTTTCTCGTAATTCCTTCAAGTACAGATGCAAGCGGCACTGTCCTAACAATGCCTTTTCTGACTATAAAAACATTCTGCCCGCTTCCCTCTGTCACATATCCCTGCGTATCAAGAAGCAATGCCTCATCATAGCCGCAGGAAATTGCCTCTCTCTTTGCAAGAAGAGAATTAACATAATCACCGCATGTCTTGCTTTTTGTCATTGTTACATTTACGTGATGTCCTGAAAAGGAAGATACCTTGACCTTAATACCGTTTTTAATGCCGTCTTTACCAAGATAAGCTCCCCAAGGCCAAACTGCTATTGCAACTTTTACGGGATTATCCTTCGGATAAATGCCCATTGACCCGTAGCCAATATAGACAATAGGCCTTATGTAACACTCTTTAAGCTTGTTGACTTTTACAGATTCAATGACTGCCTTTCTAATCGCTTCAGGGGTATATGGAGGTTTAATCTGCAAAATTTGGGATGAATCAAAAAGTCTGTCTATATGTTCCCGTAATCTGAAAATTGCCGGTCCTTCCGGAGTTTTATAACACCTTATACCTTCAAATGCCCCAAGACCATAATGGAGTGTATGGGTAAGAACATGAACTTTAGCGTCAGCCCATTTAACGAACCTGCCATCCATCCATATCTTTTTTGACTCTTTAATCATTGTATCTCCTTAGGGCTTCACAAAACGAAGCCCTTGATTACACTGATTGAAATTAAGATTACACAGATTAAACACTCTCGTTAGAAAAAAATCTGTGGAATCTTTTTAAAATCTATGAAATCATAGACTGGAACGACTTTCGTGACAGCCTATAGTATTAGATGTTTTACATAAAATGTATTCTTCTTGTCAATAAACTTATTAGAGAGCTCTGAAAAACTAATCTTGCTCTCTTGATTACACAGATTTCTATTATGATTGCACAGATATTAATATATAATATATTTTACAATATCTTTAATCGGTGTAATCTGTGTCTAATCTATGTAATCAGAGATTACTGGATTTTTCAGTAATTTCTATTATTATTTTTCCAATTCCTCCCAGCCATATTTTCCAATAAGCGGGACAAAAACACATGGCGTTGACACAGAAGTTCTTACCCCTGAAGGCGTATTTTTTACCTGATAAAGCATTTGAGAATATCTGCTGCCTACAGGGATTACAAGTCTTCCATTGACCTTTAATTGTCTTATGTATGTATCAGGTATTTTTGGAGAAGCAGCGGTTACTATGATACCATCAAAAGGGGCCTGTTCAGGCAATCCAAGCGTTCCATCACCGAGCACTACATGGACATTTGTGCATCCGAGTTTTTTGAATTTCTCCTGTACCTTCATGGCAAGCGGCCTGACTCTTTCAACAGTAAAAACCTCAGAGGCCAGCATTGAAAGCACTGCTGACTGATAGCCTGAACCTGTACCCACTTCAAGCACCTTTTCATTGCCTTTTAACTCAAGCAACTCTGTCATTACTGCAACCATATATGGTTGAGAGATTGTCTGTCCCTCTCCTATGGTAAGGGCGCTATCCTCATACGCCCTATCCCGCAAACTTTCGTCAATAAACAGGTGTCTCTGGACATTTTCCATTGCAGCAAGAACCTGCTCATTTTTTATCCCTCGCGACTTCAACTGGCGCTCAACCATTAATTTTCTCTCAGCTTCAAAGGCCATTCCTTAACCCTTCAATCCTTCAATCCTTTAATCCTGAAACCCCTTTTCTATTTAAAATCTCCCTTGCTGCCATAACACCGGAAACTGACGCCTGAATAAGTCCCCTGCTGACACCTGCGCCGTCCCCTATTGCAAAAAGGTTTTCTATTTCTGTTTCAAGATTGCGGTTCAATTTTAATTGCCTGGAATAAAACTTCACTTCAACCCCATATAACAATGTATGCCGGCTGTTAATACCCGGCGCAATTTTATCCATTGTCTTGAGCATCTCAAGAATATTTGAGATATAACGGTACGGAAGCACAAAACTGAGATCTCCAGGAACAGCATCTTCAAGTGTTGGTTTTACTCTCCCCCTTGCGATCCTTGCGGGTGTTGACCTGCGGCCGGCCTGCAAATCCCCAAGTCTCTGGAGGATAACCCCCTCGCCCAAAAGATTTGCGAGTCTTGCAATATATCTTCCATATAAATGAGGTTCATCAAAAGGTTCCGTAAAAAAAGTGCTTACAAGAAGCGCAAAGTTTGTATTATCAGTTGTCCTGTCAGAATAGCTGTGACCATTAACAGTCCACACACCTTTTACATATTCCTTTACTACTTCTCCATAAGGATTAACACAAAAGGTCCTGATTCTGTCATTAAATTTTTTTGAATGGAAAATCAGCTTTGGCTCATAAATAACTCTTGTAAACGGTTCAAGCACTGAGGCGGCAACCTCAACTCTTACGCCTATATCCACAGGGTTCTTTAGCAGGGAAAGCCCTATTGCTCTTGCCTGCTCCTCAAGCCATAGAGAACCCTCCCTACCGGG
>JAZFSN010000044.1:0-8597 GCA_036446195.1 Thermodesulfovibrionia bacterium
GGACGGGGTATCAACTGCGGTCATTCCCGAGATATGTTAATCGGGAATCCAGAATCCACGTAGCACTTTACATTTCTGGATACCCGCTTTCGCGGGTATGACGAACGCGGCAAGCCACGGGGTATTAATCCCGAAAACAAAATAAAAAGAGGCTCATATCCCAAAAAGCTGGGATGATCTTTAGGATTTTTAGCCCCGGCTGATTCGCTGTGGTGAAAAGTGGTATAAGACTCAAGAAATTGCAAAATGAAAAATTAACAATTAGCATTTCAAATTTGTTTTTTTACTCTGTGTTTTCAGCCATTGTTAAATGCTAACTAACTTTGTCCAGCCTCAGGCGGATCTGTTCTCCCCGGCGAATCTATTCGACCGGGGCGGACAATGATAATTTTGAAATTTATTTTTCCTGAAACCCCGAAAAGGGACGTTGTCCCAAGTCCCAACGGGACTTTACGTCCTCGGATCCTTTTTAGCAGCTAAATGGGAGAAGAACCAGAAAAGATAATCGAGGAACGTAGCACAAAAGGCAACAGGGGCTTTTGAAAGTTATTTCTCTGCGGTTTCCGGCTAAAAACGCCAGTCTTTACGCAAAAGTTCTGTCATTTCTTCGGCCGGTACAGGTTTGGAAACCAGGTAGCCCTGTATCTCATCGCAACTGTTTGCCCGCAGGAATTCTAACTGTTTTTTTGTTTCGACCCCTTCTGCTGTTGTTTCCATATTGAGATTATGAGCCAGCGCAATGATTGCCTTTGTAATTGCCTCGGAGTCTGAACTTTTCCCGATTTCCCGGATAAAGGTTATGTCTATTTTCAGAGTACTTATCGGGAAGCGTTTCAGAGAGCTCAGAGAGGAATAACCGGTTCCAAAGTCATCAATTGAAATCCTGATACCCATGGAGTTCAGCGCATTCAGGATATATACACTGAAGTCAATGTTTTTCATGGCAATACTCTCTGTTATTTCTATTTCAAGCGCACTCGCGACAATCCCTGTTTCCTTTATTATTCTATCTATCTGAATTGGCAGTTCATGGTCATTAAACTGGCGCGCTGAAAAATTAACTTTTATACGCGCTTTAGAATACCCGGCTTCATACCATGCCCTGCTTTGCATGCACGCCTTTTTCAGTACCCACTCTCCAATTGATACAATAAGGCCGGTTTCTTCTGCCAGAGGGATGAATTCAGAAGGCGGAATAAGTCCTTTTTCCGGGTGCTGCCAGCGCACAAGAGCCTCTATCCCTGTAATCTTATTACTCGTTAAAGACACAATAGGCTGGTAGTAAAGCAGAAACTGGTTTTGCGTAATAGCATGCCGCAGGGCTGACTCTAATTTTAAAACAGTCAGTGCGCTCTCCTGCGAAACCGGGCTGTAAATCACATATCTTGCCTTGCCAAGCGCCTTGGCTTGATACATTGCTGTGTCAGCAGATGACAGGAGGTGTTCCACGTTATCATATTTTAAAGTGCTTATAGCTATGCCGATGCTTGCAGAGATGAATACTTCTTCTCCGCCCAGATTAAAAGGCAAAGGAAGTTCCTTTAAAAGACGGTCAGCAACTATTAAAATATCAGTAGTGGTTTTAATATCATCGAGAATAAGGACAAACTCATCGCCTCCATGACGTGAAACAGTGTCACTGGTGCGGACACACAAAATCAGTCTTTTGGCAACCGCGACAAGCAGTTCATCACCTTTTAAGTGCCCGAGGCTGTCGTTGATAAGCTTGAAACGGTCCAGATCCAGATAGAATACGGCGAACATGTAATCCTCATGCCGTTTCTTGCGCTCAAATACCCGCCCCAGACGGTCCATAAACAGCTCCCGGTTTGGCAGGCCGGTCAGGGCATCGTGAAACGCATTAAAGAAGAGTTGTTCCTCGAGATGCTTTCGTTCTATTGCATAACGTATGGCACGCTCGAATAAAAAAGAGTCTGTCTGCCCTTTAACAAGGTAATCCATTGCCCCTGCCTTCATCGCCTGAAAGTCCACTTCAGTGTCTCCGTGTCCGGTCAGCAGGATAATCGGTGTCTTGCACCCTTTTTCAATTGATTCGCTGGTTAGTTTAAGCCCTGACTGCTTGCCCAATTTGTAATCGACAAGGTAAATATCATGTTCATTGAGCGTCATGGTCTTAAGAGCCTTTTCATATGTTGAAATCCATTCCAGGTTATATCGTCTCCCCTTAACTTCTGAGAGCAAATCACGGGTAATTATGTAGTCGTCTTCTTCGTCCTCAACAAGAAGCACTCTTATCTGTTCTTTGTCCATGTTATCTCCTTTTAATCTCCTGTGGCAGCTTAACAATATCAAACCAGTATTTTGTCAGGGTCTTCATGACATCGACAAGCATTTCAAAGGAAGCCGGTTTTGTAATGAATGAGTTTGCGCCAAGGTCATACGCGCGAAGGACGTCTTCCTCTGATTTTGACGTCGTCAGCACTATAATCGGGATACTCTGCAGTTCAGGATTGCTCTTGATTTCTTTCAGCACCTCACAGCCTCGTTTCTTTGGCATGTTAAGATCAAGCAGGATAAGGTTCGGCCGCGGCGAGCTGTCCGGTTCAGAGTATTTGCCCTGGTGTTGCAGGTAGTCTATCAGTTCTTCACAATCCTTAACAAAAGCAATGTCACTGTTTATGCGGACCTCTTTCAAAGCCTCTTTTGTCATAAGACAGTCGTCATCATCGTCATCAACCATAAGAATTGAGAGGGGATTAATATATTTATCCTTCATCATTATACCCTGCAGCCAGTTCTACCGGCAATATTATGGTGAATGTAGTCCCCTGTCCGGGTTTACTCCTTACCGTGATATGACCTCTGTGACGTTCGATAATCTTTCGACAGATTGATAAGCCTATGCCTGTTCCTTTGTATTCGTTCCGGGAGTGCAGGCGCTGAAATACGCCAAAGATATGGTCAGCATATTTTTCTTCTAAACCAATACCGTTGTCCTCCACAGTAATCTGACAGAGCTTATCAGATGAGAAGGCGCCATGCTGGTCCAAATACTCATCTTTAACCTTTTGAGCGTTGACCTTTACAACAGGAGATTTGCCTTTCTGGTGGAATTTTAGCGCATTGCTGATGAGATTCTGAAACAGCTGACGCATCTGAAGCGGGTCTGCGTCTATAGTTGGAAGATTACCTACCTCTACGTGTCCTTTTGTCTTATCAATCTGGGCCTCAAGGTCTGACAGGACCTCATTTGCCACCTGAGAGAGATCAACAGGAACAAAGGGTTTTGCCCTGGTTGTGATTTGGGAGAACTCAAGCAGGCCGCTTATCAGGGTCTGCATGCGTTCAGATGCATTCTGCATCCTCTCCAGATAGTCACGGCCCTGGTCATCAAGGGCGTTGGTATATTTTTCTTTCACCCGTTCTCCAAACATTGTAATCTTCCTTAACGGCTCACGCAGGTCATGAGACACAATATAGGCAAAGTCCTGCAACTCTGCATTGCTCGTCTTCAATCTCTCAGCGAATATTCTCAAACCGCTTTCTGCGAAGACCAGGTCTCTCAATATCTTTGCATTTTCAAGGGCTATGGCACAGCTGGCGGTAAGACCCTGCAGCATCTCAAGGTCATTCTGGTTGAATTTCTCCTTTCCAATTTTGTTATGAAGTTCTAAGCAGCCAAGGAGTTTCCCTGTTCGGTTGAGGATCGGGATGTCAATGAGATTGTAGAAACCCAGTTTTTTTTGAATCTCTGGAATCACATACGGGTTGTGTTCAGCATCATTGGTGATGTAGGGCTTTTTTGTTTCCATAACATACCCCGGTACACCATAACCCGACTCAAATGTATAATCGATTGGAAGTATCCTGCCATCCCTGTTGTATTCAGTAAAAACCATTTTTTCATCAAACATCAGACCGGCAGTTCCTGATGTTGCGCCTATCAGGCCAATTGCTGATTTAACCAGATTACGCATTATGACCGGAATCTCAAGAACAGTGTTTATCTGCTGACTGGTTTGTGACAGGATTTCGAGCTGACGACTGCGATTTAATAAAGCCTCCTTTGATTCAATGACAGATTCAGTCAGTTGCTGGAACTGTTTTTTCAGAATAAAGAGCTGGTCTCCTTTTTCTAATTCTTTAGGCCGGATGCCCAGTGTATTTTTTGAGAAATCTAGAATATCTTCTGACAGCCTGTGTATATTCTGTGTAACCCACAGCATTATCAATGAGAAGACTACGATGAGTACAACGGCTGAGACAGCGTGCTGTTTTCTGTATACAGAGAGTATGGTACTGCTTATTGCCTCTGCTTTCTTTTTTGGAATAAATGACGCGAATCCAATGAACTTATCTGAGGAACCATAGTCAAAATATGCCTTGCCTGTTATGAGGTAACGATCTTTAAAGGCATCAAGTTTTGTGCCGATAGGAAGCAAGTCGGGTCTGTTGCTTGCCAGAATACGTGGTTCACCTCCTGACAACAACGCCACCAGATGTCCTTGGGCTAAAGAGGCTTGTGAGGCATGAAGAAACTCCTCATCAATAGGAGATGCAAGCATCAACGTAGCCCGCAATCTCTCTTGGGAATCCAGGAGAGATTCCATTGTGATTATATAGAGAGAACCATCGATGTCAGTCATAAAGCCCTGATTATGAGTCACCCGGTACAGGTGGTCTGTAGGGCGAAGCAAGGATGCTGGTGGTGGCTTTGGCCACCCCTGATAGACTTCTCTGACCTGTCTATGGGCGTCTAATAAAAAAGCATACCGGGGTTGAACTAATAAACGCAGCGCAGAGCGTTTGGGAAACCACGATGGAGGATGTTTGTAGAATTTAACCTTAAAAACATCTTCTGAAGACCATTCTTTTTTTTCAATATCTTTGATATAATCGAAGAAATTCTTTTGTGATACAATCAATTTAGCAGATAGATTATGTTTTTTTATATAGCGGTCAAAGCTGATTCTATCTTCCAGAGCCTGTTTACTGAGCCTTTCAGTCAATTGAGCAAGAAAAATATCTTTCAGTGTACTGCTCTGGATATAATCCAGCAGGCCCCATGCAATGACACCTACTGTTACTGTTATCAGCAGCATTTTTGGAGTTAATGGAATACGCTTGAGCATCTAAATATTTATCCCTATGCTGATGTACTATTCCTGACTATCATCCGGGTTTACCAACCAGTTCATTGCCTTTAAATTTCCATCCCGCTTTCCTCAGGCGGGATGCAGGAATTATGCCCAGTTTACTTTCCAATTGCTCTATTTTTTCCAAAAGGTAGTCCACCAATTTTTGTGCATGGGGATTGGCAAGTCCCTTTCCTCCCCATATTGTAATACTGAAAACGCGGTATAAGGGATATTTGCCGGAAATGAGATGCTCCAGCTCGTCAGGTGCGAGGCCGTCAATTTTTAAGGCCTTTACCTTTCCTCTCTGTTTATACTTGTAATGGGCCATCCACAATGTTTCATAGCCGATTGCGCTCTGGTCTGAGAATAGAACAGCAATCATATCAGGAATAGCCCCGACCTCACTGAGTCTTGGGCTGAAGAGGTCAATATTATCAAGAAGGAGCTTCCAGTGGCCGGGTCTTTTCTTGCAGTGGAGCCTTCCTACAGGTCTGACCAACAGGTTAGGACCCGGCTGACCTGATGCGTCCCTGAGTTCAGACCATTTGTGGATTTCTCCGCTGAAAATGTCCTGTGCCTGCTTAAACGTTACATTCTCAATAGGATTATCAGGGTGAACCAGTAATGCGATTGGTGTTACTCCCATGGTATGGAATATAAGGCCTGGCAGGCGGTCGTTCTCGCCGGGCGGACAACAGAACATGGCCATGTCAGCTGATTTATTCGACAGAACTCCTGCTGAATTACCGCATGTTCCTTCGCTGATTTTTATATTCAAGCCATATTTTTTTGCATAGTCATTAATGAGTGGAAGGAAGGTATGATATATCTGCTGATTGAAAGAAATTACAAGATCTGCCCCCTGATTATCTTTATCATATATAACCGGTTTTTTTATCCACTCTTCGGGCATCTGTATCTGTTTTGACGGGTCTGAGAATGCCTCACCTTCCAAGCCGTTCAGGGGGTGTTCGGCCTTTGCTGTTGAAAAAACTAAAAGACTTGCAGTTAAAAAAAATGATATTGAAATATATACAAGAGTTTTTCTCCTGGTTATGTTTTTCATATTATAGTTCTCCTTTTAACTGCTTTTTTTAATGATATTAACATTTTTAATAAGTTTTAAGTGTATGTGCTTATTTTTTCAGGCTTTTTTTGTGGCCCATTATCTTTTGAAACAACTATCCCTATAATCAGAATACCCAGTGCTGAATAGATGGTGATTGATTTCTTTAATTTTTCTGTGGTACCATTATTTGCCATGGCTGTTTTAGTGATTCATCCTATATAAAAAACCTGTAAAAACTTTCTGCGCATCTAAATTTTATATGCCTTGATAAGGCAACATGATTATCCTGAATCGAGCAAGAGAAGTAAGTAGTTATTTCCGGATTAGTTTTTGATATGACTTTAACGGTTATTATTTCTAAATTGATTAATTCTGCATTTCATTGTTTATACTTTACTCGTAAATAGTAGAATATATTATAATTTAAATATCAACATTATATAATAATATATAGTATTATATGTGATTTTATTTTAAACTTGATATTCCCTGTAGCTTGCTACAGGGTTTCTTTACGTCATTCCGCACTTGATGCGGAATCCAGAAAGGTCAGGCTATAATTCATACTTCTGGATTCCTGCTGGAGTTTACCCCTGTACTTGATACGGGGCAGGAATGACAGGCGTATTGTAGTTTAATATTTAAGATACCCCGCAGCTTGCTACGGGGAGGTTCATTGGTAATTTTTATCTTTTTCCGGCTTATTTGGTTATCTTTGCAATAATGTGTTTATACTTATAAACTTGAAAGACCAGAGGATATGTTTTTTACATATTTAAGTAAATACAGAGACACAGGACTCCTGATTCTTCGTATAGGGATAGGCCTTATGTTTATGTTACACGGAGCCCCGAAGATTTCAGGGGGACCGGAGAAATGGGAAAAACTGGGCATGACAATGAAATATGTTGGAATTGAATTCCTCCCTGTATTCTGGGGTTTTATGTCTGCAGTTTCAGAATTTATCGGAGGCATGTTCATTATCCTGGGTCTGTTTTTCAGGCCAGCCTGTATGCTTCTTGCATTTACCATGACCGTTGCCGCTGCCATGCATCTGGGAAAAGGGGACGGCCTGAAAGGGGCATCTCATGCTATCGAGGCTGGAGTAGTATTCCTGAGTTTAATCCTCATCGGTCCCGGCAAATACAGTATTGATGAAAAACTTAAACCCTATAGCTGACACGAAACATAATGCATATTTTTCTGTTTGCCCTATTAGAATGGCGAAGGTCTTCTAACGGGGTTTACTGAATCCATAATAATTTTCTGAATATCCACCCTGAGTTGCCAAATTCATCAATAACCCTCACCCATGACTTCTTTATCTTTGTAACCTTAAATGAGTCATATTTTATAGCCGGACTGAACTCGTTTTTTCTGAATTTAGTACCGGGTCCGTTTCTGATATTAGCCCTGTCTACCTTGACCGAAGCACATTTGATTTTACCTGTAACCAGTTTGCTGTAAATCCAGTGCATATCACCGTCTACATCCTGCACTTTGTACCAGTTCCCTTTTCTCGTCAGCTTTTTAAAGGGCATATATTTAAAGACCTGCCATGTCTTTTCGAATTTGGTGCCAGGGCCTTTTCTCAGGTTGGCCATGGACACATTTACGCATAATGCATCGGCATAATTACTAAAGATTAACAAAAGCATCAGCGTTAATCCCGGTAAAAAAAATTTTTTCATGACGGCCTCCTGGTTTTTTTATTATTTAATTATATACATATTCCAGTAATGTATCAATATCAGGAATTAATAAAACCCGGTTTCTTGACTTCTTGAACAATTTACCCCGTTAGAGATAGCCACCGAGTGTAATCGGGGGTAATTATCTTATTAAAGCTAACGGTGGTATAATGCCACCGTCAGGGTATACCGTTAGAGGACGTAGTTCTCTAACGGGGTTTACTATACCTTGATTGAAACAAACTGCGAAATTATTGATGGATGCAAAAGTAATGTCCTATATAGGTTAGCATTTTTGTCATTCCTGCGGAAGTGGGACACCACGTGGGGTATCCTACTGTGGCAGGAATCCAGTGTTTTGCACCTTCTCCTGGATTCCCGCTCCCCGATTACGACCTTCGAGGACAAGCTTAGTTTATCCCGTACTCCGATACGGGGCGGGAATGACGGATTAGACGGACATTTATTATGCGTGAGTCAATAGTTATATGTTATTAGTTATTCGAATAACGTATCAACGAAATAGCTCGAATTCTATTTAGTAATTAAATTGGACAAAAATCTGTTGTATCAATGAGTAAGGCTATAAGGGGAATTTAATTGGCAAAGAATTCAATGTTTTTATACGGCAGGAACTCTGTTTTAGAGCGCCTGAAGGCTAATCCTCAAAGCATAAGAAGAATATTTGTGCAGAAGAATTTTAATGCTCCGCATATAACGCAAATTATAAGATCAGCT
>JAZFSN010000045.1:0-3208 GCA_036446195.1 Thermodesulfovibrionia bacterium
TTTGTCGGCGAATACAAACAGATGAATCCGCTTCTTGATATAGATAACCCCAAGAGTTACGGCCCGCTTATATTGACTGACCGTTATCATGAATATAAAAGGGCACAGCACGAAGTCATGACAAAGGTAAAAGACATTGTCCTTGATGTTGCCGCTGATTTTGAAAAACTGAGCGGCAGAAAATACGGACTCTTCGAGGCATATAAACTTGATGATGCTGATATTGCAATGGTAATACTAAATTCAGCTGCAGGTACTGCAAAAGATGTCGTTGACCAGTTCAGGGCCAGGGGCATTAAGGCAGGGCTTTTAAAGCCAAGGCTTTTCAGGCCGTTCCCTTATGAAGAAATAGCTGATGCCATTAAAAACGTCAAGGCCTTATGTGTTATGGACAGGGCTGACTCTTTTGGTGCATATGGTCCCATGTTCACAGAGATATGCGGAGTTACCCTCCATTTAGAGAAAAAGCCTCTGCTGACAAACAAGATATACGGTCTCGGTGGAAGAGACTTTATGCCTGAACACGCCGAGCAGGTCTTAAATGAATTAAATGAGATTGCAAATACCGGGAAAATAAAAGTCATAAAAGAATATATCGGGGTAAGAGAGTAAATCGGTTGACGGTTTACAGTTCACGGTTTACAGTTAACTGATTTCTTTTAAAAAGATTTTAGAAAAATAAAAACTGACAACTGTCAACAGTTAACTGATAACTAATTACCGGGGGAATAACATGACGACTGCTACTAAAAAAGAACCTTTAAGACTGAAAGAGCTTTCCAAAAGACCTGACCGTTTCACACACGGGCACAGGATGTGCTCTGGCTGTGGAACTCCAATCATTGTTAAACAGGTGCTTATGGCAACAGATTATCCTATCATTGCCTCTAATGCAACCGGATGTCTTGAAGTCTCCTCGTGCATATCCGAGTACACCGCATGGAAGATACCCTGGATACACAGCGCTTTTGAAAATGCTGCTGCAACAATATCAGGCGTTGAGACAATGTACAATGCAATGAAGAAAAAAGGCAAAATTGACAAAGAGATAAAATTTATAGCATTTGCCGGTGATGGAGGTACTTATGATATAGGCTTCCAGAGCCTTTCAGGCGCTATGGAGCGCGGTCATGACATGCTCTATATCTGCTATGACAACGGCGCATATATGAACACTGGCATTCAGCGCTCAAGTGCAACACCTTTTGGTGCAAACACGACCACAAACCCTGCAGGAAGCGTAATACCTGGAAAACTGCAGAAGAGAAAAGACCTGACAAAGATAATGGCTGCTCATAATATCCCTTACACAGCCCAGGCATCTCCGGCACACTGGTCAGACCTTATAAAAAAGGTTAGAAAGGCATTTGAGATAAAAGGTCCTAAATTCATTAATGTTATCTCGCCCTGCAACCGGGGGTGGAGGTCAAAAACAAATGACGCAATCACTCTCTGCAAGATTGCAGTTAATACATGCTACTGGCCGTTATATGAGATTGAAAACGGTGTTACAAAAATTACTGTTAAACCCAGGGAGAAGAAACCAATCACAGATTTTCTCTCGCCGCAGGGCAGGTTCAAGCACCTCTTCAGCCCTGAAAATGAATGGATGCTCAAAAAGATCCAGGAAGATATAGACACTGAATGGGAACTCCTTCAGAAGCAGGCTGCATTCTTTGCGGAAGAGGAAAAAGAAAAAGCACAATGAACCTTCCCGCCGCAGAGACGGCGGGGTATCCTAAAGTCTCCCCTCCCTTGATGGGAGGGGATTAAGGGGAGGGTGAAAACAGCATCTTATGCACCCCCACCCCTGCCTGCGGCAGGCAGGCTCGCCCTCCCCCGTCAAGAAAAAACAACTGCAATTAAATGTTAATATAGAACCTATTCACTCAATTTTTTTTGTTTCTAAAAAAATCAACTAGGAGATAAATATATCAATACTGTTGATTAAAATCATATTATTCATGTCAGAATAGATATATTCCTGATATGCAGGTTAATACTGTCAGCTTTTATAAAAAAAATGCACATAAGGGGTCTGGTTATGAATATATTAACTCTCGGCATACTCTTGTCCGGGGTATTTTTTGCCCTGTTAACAGGGTGCGAAACTGAACGTAAAGAAAGTGAAATAGACAAGAAAAAGACAATAACTGGTGTTCAGTCAGTGGATCCGGTAAAGATTTCGCCTGATATATATAGAATCCTCGTGGACAATGATTATGTACGGGTGATAGAGAACAGAGCAAACCCAGGCCAAAAAGACTTTATGCATTCTCATCCGGCTGGTGTGTGGTACACACTAAAAGGGGCAAAGCTCAAATTATATACACCTGACGGAATGATCAGGTCTGTTGAATTAAAACCAGGCGCAGTAAATTTTCAGGATCCAATTCCCATGCATGCCATGGAGAATATCGGAGATAAAGCCATGGAACTCATAATAGTTGAACTTAAGGATAAAAAGCCTGCCGGCACCACAGGACCTGACGCTGTTATGGTTTCACCAGACATTTACCGCGTCATGGCAGAAAACGAAAAAATTCGTGTTCTGGAGTTAACCCTGGAGCCGGGGGCAAAAGATGAACCGCACGGCCACCCGGGCAGTGTTTTTTACGTAATCAGAGATTCAACCGGAAAAATTTTCACTGAAGGAGAAGAGCCTAAACTGCTGCGGCTAAAGGCTGGGAATGCCTGGTTTCAGGAACCGGTCAACCAGAGCCGGCTGGAAAATACCGGCGAGACCAGTATCCATATGATTCTGTTTGAAATAAAGCCGGGACAGGAACAAATCAAGAAGTAAAACTGTTATTATTTGCCGAACAACTTATTCTTGTAAACCCCGTTAGAAGGGCGAAATTATTCTAACGGGTTTACTCGCACGGGGAATTAAACCCCGTGTTCACTGCAGAAGGTATTAAATATTTTCATCCCTACCTACCGGCAGGCAGGCACAGGGCATTCTAACGGGGTAAACCTCTATGGACATTCTCTTTGTAGGACATTCTCTTATAGAGTTTTTTGACTGGCACAAAAGATTCCCGGCGCACAGGGTTGCAAATCTTGGCGTGGCCGGTGAGACAGTGAAAGGACTTCTGTCAAGAACAGAGAATATAATAAAGACCCATCCATCTGCGCACCTTATCTTTATCATGTCCGGCTTAAATGACATTGCAATGGAGGATTTTGATTTTTTAGATTCATACAG
>JAZFSN010000046.1:0-11015 GCA_036446195.1 Thermodesulfovibrionia bacterium
TCATGGTCCGTTTAAAAGTGTTTTTCTATCCAGCTAAAGTTATTTGAAAGTTATTCTTCCTATGGAGTATGATTAGTAATGCTTCAAAGTTTTAACACAACCGGTATAGGCAGTCTGCCTCATTCTGACCCTTTAGAGGCATGCAGGGTTATTTTTGACTCTGTAGATATACCTTTTTGGCCACAGCTCCCTCACAGAACCTTCCTTGAATTTATGATCCCGCAATACTCGGAAGGTTTTCCTTTTATAAAAATTAAGGGAGAAAATATACATGTAGAAAAGGCACGGAAAGAGGAAGTAGAATTTTTTTATGAAGCAGTTGAGAGCAAAAACGGATTCGCAATTTCTAAAGAACACGCTGCCGGTCTATACGCATTTATTGATATCCTTAAAAAAAACAAAAAAAAACTCGATACAGTTAAAGGTCATATTACAGGCCCGCTTACTTTCACATTAAGTCTTGCAGATAAACAAAAAAGACCTATTTATTTTGATGAGGAGATGCGAGAACTTGCACTTGAACTGCTAAAAGGAAAAGCCCGCTGGCAGATTGAGCTTCTCCGTCCTTATGCTGAGGAGGTATTAATATTTATCGACGAACCTATACTTTCAGCCCTGGGAACATCAACATATATAGGAGTGGATCCCGCTGAGGCCTCGAGACTGCTGTCAGAGACTGTAAAACATATCAAAACCTCAGGTGCCCTGGCAGGTATTCACTGCTGCAGTAACGCTAATTGGCCTCTGGTTCTTTCTGCAAGGCCCGATATATTCAGCTTTGATGCATACTTTTTCTGGGACACCATAAGGCTTTACCCTGAGGATATAAATGCCTTTATTAGCGATGGCGGTTTTATTGCATGCGGAGTCGTGCCCACTACAGAAATAATCAGGGAAATAACGCTCCAGGGATTAAGGGAGCAACTTGAACGGGGGCTGTCTTCACTGGTAAATATAGGCGCATCAAAAAACAAACTCAGAAAGCAGGTTCTATTAACCCCTTCCTGCGGGACTGGTTCGATGAAAGTAAAAGATGCCTTGAGAGTATTTTCATTTTTAAAAGATTTGAGGAACAGTTATGTCCATGGATAACGATACTTGCCATCTCAAAAGATTTATATCTTTCGAGGGCACTGAGGGATCAGGCAAAAGTACGCAGGTAAAACTACTGTCGGATTACTTTAAAATCAGGGGGCACAATGTCTTAACTACCGAGGAGCCGGGAGGGACAAAAATCGGCCTTAAAATAAGGACTATTCTTCTTGCCCCTGAGAACAGCATGGACCCATTGACAGAACTTCTCCTTTATTATTCGTCAAGGGCACAGCATGTAAGGGAAGTAATCTATCCTGCGCTTATCAAGAATACAGTTGTAATAACCGATCGTTTTTCGGACTCCACCGTTGCCTATCAGGGTTATGCCAGGGGTTTAGACCTGACAATTATAAAAACTCTTAATGATATTGTAATCTCTGACCTGAAACCATACGTGACTTTTATTCTTGATATAGATGTTGAGGAAGGGCTGAAAAGAAACAGGGGAGCGCGGAAAAAAGACAGATTTGAACAGGAGACCATGGAATTTCACGACAGGGTCAGGAGCGGGTATGTTCAGCTTGCAAAAGAAGAACCAAACAGGATAAAGGTAATTAATGCCTCTGGCAGTGCTGAAGAGGTCAATAAAAAAATTATAGAAATTCTGGCAGATTTATGGCATTAAAAAATATTGTTGGACAGGAAAGGGCATTAGAAATTCTAAGGAGAAGTATAGCAAAAAATCGTCTTGCTCACGCCTATCTTTTTACTGGCGAAGATGGAATCGGCAAAAAACTTACAGCTATTAATCTTGCCAAAATGCTCAACTGTGCACAGAACACAGCCTCACCCACGCCTCACACAATTGACTGTTGCGATGAATGCCCTTCCTGCATAAAGATTGACAGGAAAATTCACCCTGATGTTCATCTGATATCCCCTGATAACGGCCAGATAAAAATCGGGACAATAAGGAAGCTTGGAGACTCTCTGTCATACAAGGCTTTTGAGGGAAAATGGAAGATAGCTATTATTGACAACGCAGATACACTTAATCAATCCGCTGCCAATGCTTTTTTAAAAACACTTGAGGAGCCGCCTCATAAGAGTCTTTTATTTTTGATTTCTTCTATGCCGGAACTGATCCCTTCAACGATAAGGTCAAGGTGCCAGAGGATAAACTTTTTACCTTTACCTCACAAGGAAATGGACGAATTACTGAGGCATAAATACAGCAAAGAAGGGTCAAAGATTCACAGCAAACAGGCAATTCTTATCAGCATGCTTTCAGGTGGTAGACCCGGATGGGCATTGAGTAATGATTTAATTGAACGGAGAGACAGGTCATTTGATGAGCTTAAAAGCCTTCTTGGAGAAATAGAAGAAGATTTATGGGCTGACAGAGATTCTATGGAGGAGTGGTTTGACTGGATTCAGTTATGGTTAAGGGATATCGCCGTGTTCAATGCTACAGGCAGGGCAGAACTTCTGATAAATCAGGATAAAGAAACAGAGATAAAAAATATTTCAAAAAAAGCAGAACTAAAAAATATACTTAAACTATCCGATACCTTTTATAATATAAAAGATGCCTTGCGTTTTAATTTAAACAAGCAACTTACTCTTTACCACACATATTTTTTGCTTAAAAAAACTTTTGGCTGATAGCTCGTAGTATATGACTCGTAGACAGGAGGAATCGATGCCTGAAGTAGTCGGTATTAGGTTTAAACCATGCGGGAAAATCTATAATTTTGAGATAAACGGTATTCCTGCAAAACAGGGGATGCGGGTTGTTGTTCCTTCTGAAATGGGACTAAGCCTGGGTCTTGTTGTAAAAGCAAAACACAAAATCAAACTGTCAGAACGGCAATCCAAAAAGATCCTCAGAATAGCAACTGTTGGGGATCTGGAGTCTGATAGAAATAACCATTACCTGGAGGAGGAGGCGAGAAACTTCTGGATTGGAAAGGTAAAAAGCCTCAACTTATCCATGAAGGTCATAGGAACAGAAGCAGCACTGGACAGGAAAAGGCTTGTATTCTATTTTACGGCAGAAGGGCGGATTGATTTCAGGGAGCTTGTGCGGGACCTTGCCTCAAAATTCAAAACACGGATAGAGATGAGACAGATAGGCGTACGGGACGAAGTTAAATTCGTCGGAGGAATCGGTTGCTGCGGCAGAGAAGTGTGCTGCAGAATTTTTCTTACATCTTTTGAACCTATATCAATAAGGATGGCTAAAAAACAGGAACTCGTCTTAAATCCTGGAAAACTTTCCGGTATTTGCGGCCGCCTAATGTGCTGTTTGGGATATGAAATTGGAGAGTTGCCCAAAAAAGCTTTTAAAGAAAAAAGCTTGCGCACAGAAACCAGGGGCCAGGCTGTAATAACAACAGGGGAAGATACAGAAGAAACCGTCTTATCTGCCGGCGATGTCTCAGGGCCTGCTGAAACAGCAAAGACTTATAAAGAAACGACTCAACTACCGCAAAAATCTGATGCTCCTGCAGAACCAAAACCTGAAGAAAAACAGGAAAAGCCCTATATACCCAAAAGAAAAGACAGGGGTAAACCATTCAGCAAACGAAAAAAATTCTGGAAGAAAAAAAAGAAATAGCATGAATAAGTTCTATATCACAACCCCCATCTACTATGTAAATGACGTCCCCCATATTGGTCATGCATATACAACAATTGCAACTGATATTGTAGCGCGTTACAGCAGGTTAACGGGGAAAGAAGTCTTTTTTCTGACGGGCACGGATGAACACGGGCAGAAGGTCGAAAAGGCTGCCATGGAAAAGGGTCGTTCACCCAAAAAACATTCAGACCTGATGGCGGAAAATTTTAAAAATCTCTGGGTCAAACTTAACATATCAAACAATGCCTTCATACGAACTACTGACACAGAACACATAAAAACAGTTCAGGGGCTTTTACAGATGCTGTGGGACAGGGGAAAGATAGAAAGGAGGGGTTATTCCGGGTGGTACTGCACCCCTGATGAGAGATTCTGGACAGAAAAAGAGATTATTGATGGCAACTGCCCTGACTGCGGCAGAACTGTGGAACAAATTCAGGAAGAAAACTATTTTTTTCTCATGTCAAAATATCAGGAAGGACTCATAAAATATATCGAAGAAGACAATCCGGAATATATACTCCCGGACACACGCAGGAACGAAGTCCTGGGATTTCTGAAAAATAACACACTTGGCGACCTGTGCATATCAAGGCCAAAGGCAAGGCTTTCATGGGGCATCTCAATCCCTTTTGACAAAGATTTTGTAACTTATGTGTGGTTTGACGCACTTGTGAATTATTACTCAGCTACTAAATATCTCATCACTCGTCACGACTCGACTGAGCTCGCCGAAGTCTCATCACTCGTCACTCACGATGATTGGTGGCCGGCAGATTATCACATAGTGGGCAAAGATATCCTCACAACTCATGCTGTTTACTGGTCAACAATGCTTATGGCGCTTAATTTGCCGCTTCCTAAACATATTTTTGCACATGGCTGGTGGACTGTCCGGGGAAAAAAGATGTCTAAATCGCTCAGCAATGTCATTGACCCGAATGAAATGATTGAGAAATACGGGGCAGATGCCTTCAGGTATTTTCTTTTCAGGGAGGTCCCCTTTGGTCTTGACGGTAATTTCTCAGAAGAGGCTTTGATTACCCGCTTTAATACTGACCTTGCCAATGACCTTGGTAACCTTCTGAGCCGTTCACTTACCATGATAGAAAAATATAACGAAAGAATTATCCCTGAACCAGTAAGCTCGAAAGAAAGGGATGCGGAAAAATTGCCTAGAGCGCATTTTACTGGTGAGCCTATTGTAGGCGGCCCTGCCCTTACACTTTACAATACTTTTGACGTTCTTTTATCTAAACTTGATTTCAGCCAAGCCCTTTCTCTTCTATGGGATGCTATCAATCTTGTGAATAAATACATTGAGGATTCGACACCATGGAAAGAAAAAGACAAGGAAATGCTTTCTACCATTCTCTATACGCTTGCCGAATCCCTCAGGCTTATTGCGGTTTATATCTTTCCCTTTATGCCTTCGGCTGGTGAAGAAATATGGAAACAGTTGGGTATAAATTCAAGCATAGAGAAAACCATACCATCTAACCCCAAATTTAGAGACTGGGGAGGATATAACCTTGCAGGGACAAAGACCGCCAAAGGTAAACCGCTTTTTCCCAGAATTGAATTGGAGAAAAATGGTACACCTGATACAACAAATGTAAAATGAACACAGGCAAAAATAATAATGAATGCCAAGGTCATTTCAATAAACATAAGCGATAAGAAGGGCGTAAAGAAAAAAACCGTTGCCGAGGCTAAATTAATAAAAAATTATGGTATTGAAGGGGACGCCCATGCATCTGAAAAATGGCACAGGCAAATAAGCCTTCTTGCCCTTGAAAGCATAAAAAAGATGCAGGCCAAAGGGTTAAAGGTCAGTTGCGGAGATTTTGCAGAAAATATAACTACTCAGGGGATTGACCTCCTGAGCCTCCCTGTAGGCACAAAAATAATTATCGGGGAAAATGTGGAGGTCGAGATAAGCCAGATTGGAAAGGTATGCCATACCCGTTGCGCTATTTATGCTCAGGCAGGGGACTGCGTAATGCCAAAAGAAGGTATTTTCGCAAAGATATTAAAGGGCGGACGTATTAAAAAAGGAGACACAATTAAAGTAGTCAGTAGTTAGTAGACGGTAGTTAAGGGAAAAGACTTGCCCCCTCAACTACCAGCTGCCAGTTGCTAACTACTAATTTAGTAATATGATAACCGTTGCTGTACTAACATTAAGCGATAAAGGATCAAAAGGCATACGAAAGGATAAGAGCGGACCTCTTATTGCTAAGATTATTAAAAAAATAAATGGTAAAGTAGTTAATTATGATATACTGCCTGACGAAAAAACCAGGATTAAAAAGAGACTGCTTTCTTTGTGCAATAAGGTTGACCTTATTCTAACAACAGGCGGTACAGGACTCTCACCAAGAGATGTAACCCCTGAAGCAACCCTCGGGGTTATAAATCGTGAGATACCAGGAATAACAGAAGTTATGCGTTACAGGGGACTTAAAAAAACCCCTTTTGCAATGATTTCAAGAGCAGTGGCAGGAACAAGGGGGAAAACGCTTATAATAAATCTTCCCGGCAGTCCGAGAGCAGTGGCGGAAAATCTAAAAAT
The DNA here is from genome assembly GCA_036446195.1 of Thermodesulfovibrionia bacterium. GTDB lineage: Bacteria > Nitrospirota > Thermodesulfovibrionia > UBA6902 > BMS3Bbin08 > JAZFSN01. Next base: position 6,255 of record JAZFSN010000046.1, read on the forward strand.
AATTCTTCCAGTTATCCCCCATGCCGTTGAAAAAATAAAAGGAAGTAAATCAGAATGTGCCCGTTCTGACATAAAGGCATATAAAACTTAAAAATGAGTGAAATATCTTATCCACTGGCTTTCCTTGGAGGCCTTTTATCTTTTCTTTCGCCCTGCGTTCTTCCGCTTATCCCATCGTATATATCATTTATCACAGGGATTTCATTTGAAGACCTTAAGTCAGTCAACAAGGCTCATATAAGAAAACTTACAATTATAAATTCCCTCGCATTTATAACAGGGTTTTCAACTATATTTATTCTGCTCGGTTTATCATCATCTTTGATAGGATATATCTTTGCCGCTTATTATGATGTAATAAGAATAGTCGGCGGGAGTGTTATCATTTTTTTCGGCCTTTATGTCATGGGGATTTTCAAAAGCGGCTTTCTGGCAAAAGAGCGGAGGGTTCATCTACGGTCCAAGCCCAAAGGTTATACCGGCTCTTTTGTGGTTGGTTTAATCTTTGCTGCCGGATGGACCCCGTGCATCGGCCCCATACTCGGCTCAATTCTCTTTGTTGCCAGCACTTCCGGCTCTGCCTTCTATGGTTTTAAGTTGCTGTTTATATATTCCCTGGGTCTTGGAATTCCATTTTTTGCAACATCACTTGCAATGAATACCTTTCTCAGTCATTACAGTGCAATACAGAAATATATGAGGTTTATAATGATATTGAGCGGCCTATTGCTGATTGCATTTGGAATAATACTTTTAACCGACTCTACCAGTTTCCTTTTAAGCCTTGCACCTGATTTCGGGCTTGACTCCCTGATTTCTCCCGTCCCTAAATCCAAATAATGCATTTTCCTCGTCAAGCGGACCTGCTCTACGAATCATTGACCGAGACGGAAGAAAACCACAGATGTTCTAAAACCGTTATTAGTTATTATTGATGACTGCATAAGAAATGTCTTACATTTCGTCATTCCCGTGAAAACCTGCCTACCGGCAGGCAGGCGGGAATCCAGAGGTAAAAACTTAAAACATGGATTCCCGATTAATCCCGATTTATCGGGAGGGAATGACAAAAAAGCGGACATTATTTATATGTAAGTCAACAGTTATAAGTTATTCAAATAACGATTGACATATAGTGAAGCTCCCCGCCTACAAGGCGGGGCTTCCGAGCAAGGAATAATTATTTTTATTTATATAGCTACCTTTCATCCCCGCTCACAGAGCGGGGCATTCAGGCAGCATCCTCGTAAATAACAAAATTCTCTGTGATTAATTACATTATTTGGGGCAACTCATTCTGCGGTATTTTCTAAACCACCTTCGGTCGCTGATTTGTCTGACTCAGTGGATTCTTTATCCTCTTCTATCCTTGTCATTGCAATCTTTGCATTAGCCTCTTGAGCCCAGGGTGATGATGGAAAGCCTTCAACAAGCTCTTTATATATTTCCACCGCGTCCTCATGTTTCCCTGCAGTCTCATAATATCTTGCTTTCAGTATTAAGGCAGCATCCTTAAAAGTCCCTTCTTTGAATTCAGCAAGGACATCAAGAGTCCTGATTGCCTCGTCATATTTATCTTTTTTAATATAAGCAGAGACAAGTTTTTGGTAAACAAGCGGCAGTATTATCTTCTTGTTTTTATATTTATCAATAAATTTATTATAAGCTTCTATAGCATTGTCATAGTCTCCCAGATTAAAATAACAATTGCCCAGGTAAAACTGCGCTGAAGGCGTTGATTTTACATCAATCGCTTCCTGGAAAAGTTCCAGTGACTTTCTCCATCTTCCTTCTTCAGTCAGGGGAACCTTTAAGTCAATCTTATAGTAATACTTATAGGCCTCATTCTCAATAAGATATGCCTTTTCCTTTACAGAAGAAGAATAAAGCATAATGATAACAGTTAAAACAGCAACAATACCTGTCGCTGAAATGACAGGAATAAAAATCCTTTTTCTTTCCTTTATCCTGTCCAATGAACGGACAACTGCACCTTTTACCTCTTCTTCCTTCAGGCCTGTTTTTTTCGTCGTTCTTTTTTTAATTGCCCTGGGCATCTATCTCTCCTTCAACAATTTTTAAAAAGACACCGGCCGTTAGCAGTTGGCAAAATAGAGAAGATATAACTTAAAACCCCTCTTAACTACCAACTGCCGGCTACCGACGGCTTTCTTTATAGATTTTCTTTACAAGTTTTTTTGAATTCTTAAAAATTTTCCCAATTGCCCCCTCAGGGATACCGGCAGAACGCAATACAATTCTCGCCAAGTCAACAGTTATAAGGTCTTCCGGGCTATGAGAGTCGGTATTAATTATAAGGTCTGCACCGATCTCTGCGGCAGTTTTTGCAATGTAACCATTTGAAATGCCATGTCCCTTTCTTGACGTAATTTCCAGCGCCACACCTTTCTGTTTTGCAGTCATAACATCATCTCTGCTGATAAGACCGGGGTGTGCAATCATATCTGCTCCCGCCTCTATGGCAGCCCTGTTAGTCCCCTTTATCACTGGTTCGGTAACGGTCTCACCATGTACAATAACAAGCTTTGCCCCTAATTCTCTTGCCTCTGTCACAAGCCTTCTGATAAGTTCAGGAGGCACATGGGTTATTTCAGCACCGGGAATAAGGGTTAATTTTGAATATCGCCCTATGTCTTCTGCAGCTTTTGCAATCCGTGGAACCACAAAATCAATATTTGATGAATCCACATGGTCTGTTATTGCCAGCACTTTATAACCAATAGAATATGCTCTCCTGGCAAGCTCGGACGGAAGTAGAACACCGTCACTAAAAAGTGAATGCGTGTGTAAATCAATCATGACACTGTAAAATACAGAAATCTTAACCTAATTGTCAAAGTTTTGAAGAATTACAGATTAATAAAACATTATCATGATTGATTTAACCGCCCTCTTTTTGTGCCTGTTTTTGACAAAAAAAAACTTTTAAAGTATTATAAAAAATTATGAAAAAAATACGACTTACCCAAAAAGTAAAATCAGGCGGTTGAGCGGCAAAGTTAGGTCCGGCGGACCTCGAAGGTATACTGGCAGGCATGCATAAAAGCGTTGACCCCAGGGTAATAATCGGCCCTGGTGATGATGCTGGAGTCTTCCGTCATAAGAACAATCTGCTCGTTGAAACAGTAGATGTCATTACCCCAATAGTTGACAACCCCTATACTTTCGGCGCCATTTGCGCAGCTAATTCAGTAAGTGATATTTTTGCGATGGGAGGCGTTCCTCTCACTGCACTTGCCATACTTGGTTTTGCAAGCTGTGATTTTGGCCCGTCTGTCATAAGGGAGCTTTTAAATGGCGCTGTTGATAAACTTAATGAAGCCGGGGCATGTCTTATCGGCGGGCACAGCATTGCAGATGATGAATTTAAGTTAGGCTTTGCAGTAACCGGGATAATCGACAAAAAAATTATTTTAAAAGCAGCAGGGGCAAAAAAAGGCGACATACTTATACTTACAAAACAGATCGGTACCGGTATTCTTACATCTGCTGTGAAACTTGGAAAGTTAAAACAGACCGCTTTAAAGCCCGTTATCAAGTCAATGCTCATGCTGAACAAAGTCGCTTCAAAAGCGGCTGTGCTTGCAGGTGCAAAAGCCGCTACCGACATAACAGGATTCGGCCTGCTCGGCCACGCATTGAACATAGCTAAGAGTTCCAAAGTCAATCTGGTGATTCATAATGGTAAAGTGCCATTTATGAATAAAATGAAAGATTTCATCGATTCGGGGATAGTGCAAAAAGGGGCAAAAAACAGTCTTAACTTTGTCACCAGAGATGTTGTTTTCCCAAAGAAATTTGATTATACAGATAAAATGGCCCTTGTAGATCCCCAGACATCAGGTGGTCTGCTTGTTTCATTACCCCCAAAGGGTCTAAAGAAATTTGACCGCATAATGAAAAAAGGGGGGGAACCTTACTGGATAATAGGTGAGGTTGTAAAAGGCCCGGGGAAAATAATTATAAAGTAGCGACAGTTATTTTGAAAAAACTGCTAAAACCCCAACCCCGCTATCCGGGGTGATACTGCTTATCTGCCTGGCACTGTAGTGCATAAAGACACCCTGCTATTTTTATTAGAAGCCCACAGGATAAAAACAAAATCGCTTGAAAAATCATACATAAGTCAATACAGCAGAAACCTTTAACTTATTTTATACAATCTTGACTTTAAGGACTAATTTACACATAATTAGCTGTTATGCGCAAACCTCTGATTGCAGCAAACTGGAAGATGAACAAAACCATTGGGGAGACCGAGGATTTTATACGCTCTTTTTTGCCTATTATTAAAGAAGTTACAGGGGTTGAGATAATGCTTGCGCCGCCGTTTACTTCTTTAGGCGTTGCATCACAGCTTCTGCAGGCAACAAGCATAAAACTGGCGGCCCAGGATGTTTTTTATGAGGAAAATGGCGCATTTACAGGAGAAATATCTCCCGCAATGCTTATGTCTGCCGGCTGTTCCCATGTGATTATCGGGCATTCAGAAAGAAGGCAGTTTTTTTCTGAGACTAATGAGATTGTAAACAAAAAAATAAAGACTGTGGGTAAAAACGGTCTTGGCATTGTTCTGTGCATAGGGGAATCTCTTGAAGAGAGAGAGGAAAATAAAACATTCAGGGTCCTTGAGAAACAGCTCTCAGACTCATTAAAAGACATACAGCTTAAAGGGATAACAATTGCATATGAGCCAGTATGGGCGATTGGCACTGGAAAGACAGCGACCCCTGAACAGGC
>JAZFSN010000047.1:0-3896 GCA_036446195.1 Thermodesulfovibrionia bacterium
CTTTATCCAGTTTTATTTCACACGGAGAATTGCATTTATATCTTCTAAATTTTCTTTTTTCACCATGCATCATTATTGAATTATACTATAAAAACAGTATAAAAACAAAATCCACAACAACTTTTATTTCTCCTAATGGAAGTGATAGTTATCAGGGCTAAAATCTCTTTGGCCTTTAATTTATTCAGACACATAAAAAATATTTACCACTTTTTGGAATTGTGTTACAATTAAACGTTTTATTTTTTGATAAAAAAATTAATGCTGTTTGCTGGAACTAAAAATTATCATGCGGAAAAAAATTAGTAACGGGCAAAAAGGGGGTTATAAGTACAGGAGGTAATCCTGTAATAATTCTTTATGTAAGGAGGGGACCTGATAATGAATCATTCTAAAGATAGATGTAAATTATTCGGGCAAAAACTTAGTCGTCGTAATTTTCTTAAGTTAGGTTTTTTTGCCACTGCAATGAGCATCTCTCCTTTACCTTCTTTCGCAGATATTCATGATTCTCATTCACGTGAGAAGGTTCTGTCTTTTTACAATATACATACCGGTGAGAGTCTCAGGACTGTTTACCGGGATAAAGAGGAATATGTACCTGAAGCTCTGAAAAGTATTAACTATATCATGCGTGACCACCGTGGCGACAAGATTAAGCCGATAGATACCAGGCTGCTGGATTTGCTTTATGCCATTCACAACCGGCTCAATACCAGACAATACTTCCATATCATCTCAGGCTATCGTTCGCCGGCTACCAATGCCTTCCTCCTAAGGCATTCCAGTGGTGTTGCCAGGAATAGCCTGCATATGTATGGCAAGGCTGTTGATATACGCGTGCCGAATAAACCTCTTTCCCTGGTGCGGCAGGCGGCAGTGGATCTTGGAGACGGCGGTGTAGGCTATTACCCGGATTCAAATTTTGTTCACATAGATGTCGGGGAATTACACTACTGGTAATTGCTGCTGTGTTCAATGAGTCGTCCTGACCTGTCACGGCGAGGCGGACTTAATCACCACCACAATGAAGCAGATAACTATTGTTATGTACTCCATTTTTTTAAGAATTCTTTGGCTTTGTTCTGATAACATCAAGATTAAATTAACCCGAATAATACATTTTCCTCCCCAGGCGGACAATGATTAGTTATCTATTGCAGATTAGAAGAACAGTTTTTTAAGGCACTATCAGATTTAATTGCAATCTAAGTACATCTCATGACTTTACAACCAGCACTGCATAATCTGTATGACCAATGACCCTTTCTGTTACGCTTCCCATGAGTAATCGCTGTAGTCTTGTTCTGCCACGACATCCCATGACAATAATATCTGCATTTTTTTCTTTTGCATATTCAATTATGGTTTCATGAATTGATTCGTGAGGCTTACTTTTTACTACTAAAGTATCTACTTTAATGTTTTCTTTTTCTGCTTTTGATTTAATCTCTTTGAGTGCATTGTTTGCGATTTGAATTCTTTCCTCTGTTGCACTTTTTCGAGTTACAGCTAAAGCGTGGAGAGCACTCTTACTACCACAGCATTTTGTCAGGCTCAACGCCTCTTCTGCAGCAGCCTTACTATCTTTTGACCCATCGGTAGCAATTACTATATTTTTCCACTGAATAGATGAGGCCATGGGAACAACAAGCACCTTACCAGTACAGTGTCCTATAATGCGGGCTGTGACACTGCCCATGAGTAATTTCATAAGCCCGGTTTTCCCACACCTTCCCATAACGATTAACCCCGCCTGTTTCTTCTCTGCTTCTTCAATAATAAGCTTGTATGGTGAATCACCCTTTCTTATTATAGTTTCACATTCCACGTTTTCTTTTACTGCCCTTTCCCTTATCCCTTCAAGATATTTCCTTGATTCTTTTTCTATACTTTCCATAGCCAATGGTGCCAGTGCAATAAATTCCGGATTAATCTCTATTGCTAACATTACATAAAGCTGGCTTCCGCAGGTTTTAGCAATGTTAATTGCTTCTCTTACAGCGCCTTCGCTGTATTCAGAACCATCTGTCGCTATGAATATTTTTTTATCCATAATTATGCTATCCTTATTAGTGCCCTCCTGTACTTAAAATCCCTGATGCGGCAACAGTCAGGACGATTACTTCAATGATAGCCAGTACTACATAGGCTGTATCTTTTTTACGCAGTAATCCCGGGATAATAGCCAGATAACAAAAAATAGTCAACATGGAAAGAAAAGCAATAGGTAAAAAATTAAGCATGTCACCATGTCCCAGATTACCCAGCCATGCCCATCCGGCTTGAATTCCACTTTTTTCAAGATAATCTGACACGGGCATTACCCAGTATTTTTGAACCTCTCCTAAGGGGATTTTTGGCGGCAAAATACCGGATGCGTAGATTACAAAAGTAATAATAAGTCCCAACAGACCTATCAACATTCCTTTATTTAAAATATTGGCGTAAAGAATCTGTTCTTCTGTTGCTTTTTGAGCCATTTCCCCCTCCTGGTTTAATGTTCATCAAACCTGATTTCACTGATTTCAAAAAACGATTATTCTGATTATGGATTTTAACAGAATCCTTTATCCTATACCTAACCCTTTTAAAAGGGACTTAAGACCGGCAACCCCCAGTACGACTATAACCAGGATCCTTATTATTGCCGGTTTTGTTTTTGCGAGGATCTTAACACCTACAAATGATCCCAGCATGATGCCGATAACTGAAGGGACTACCATTAACGGTATAACCGCCCCGTTATTAAGATATATCCACGCGGCTGATGTATCTGTTATTGAGAGTAAAAATTTACTGGTTGCAACTGAAATCTTTATTGGTGCTCCTAATACCAGATTTAGAACAGGGACATTTGCCCATCCGGCGCCAAGCCCGAACATACCTGCCATCACGCCTATAAAGATAAATAATATTAGCGCCATTGGTGTCCTGTGTACCTGCCACTTGACATCCTTGCCTATTGTCGGTTCATGATACACACCAGAAATCCTTAATGCCTGAGATAGCGCGTCCGGTTTTTCAACATTAGGGAATTCTGATTTTTTTGCCTTGATCATTATTAAAACAATACCAAGAATAGTTGCCCCCAGCAGAGTCTGAACTACGTTGGTAGGCAGTGCGAGGCCTATCATGGCGCCGAAAATTGCGCACGTTGAGGCGATCAATGCCATGGGGATAGCGAGTCGCAGGTCTGCCATACCCATTCTGAGCAGTCCCGGTCCTGCAGCCAGAGCACCGGCAAGGGCCACTATGAGACCCGCACCTCTTACAAAATCGAGATGAAACGGTAAAAACCCGCTTACTATAGGCACATAGAGAACTCCGCCGCCTACCCCTGCAATTACAGCAAAAATACCAAGGACAAATGAAAGAATAAGCAGGACCAGAGGCCAGAACCACCATGCCGTTTGAGAACCTGATTCCAGAGGCGCTGCTGCTTCTGTTGACGCAAATACATCAGCAACTGTAAAAATTAAGGTTAAAGAGATTATGGATGTTATTAAAAATTTTAGAGTTTTTCGTGTTCTTGATGACATTTTTTACCCTTCCTTAAATGAGACGGATTTATCTTTATAGAAAATCTGTGAGTAAGATATAACTGCTTTTCAGAACCGGTCTATATTACAGTAGCCAATTATAATAATTAACTTAACACTATAAAATCAATACTTATAGGTTGATTTTATAGTTTTATAAGTTTTTTTATTCTGATTTTTCTGCCTCTCCAATCCCCCCAATCAGATTTTTACAGGGAAATACTGTTGCCCAAATCCTCACACAAGCATCAATCAGGCTGATATAATATAACCCAAAATTATTACTTAGCCATCCGATGACTTTTTACGAATGTATCAATCATTAGGACGTAACAGATTGTTCCCATCTTCTAT
>JAZFSN010000048.1:0-6364 GCA_036446195.1 Thermodesulfovibrionia bacterium
GTAGTGGGCGTACTAATAGAAGTTCCTCTAATGCTCATGCTTGTATCAATATGCAAACGCACTTGTCATATATTCAACGAGTGTCATTTGGACTACCCACAATGTAAACCAACTATTTTAGCCCAGGAGGCATGAGTAAAAGTAAGGAAATTCCGGGGTCAGACTTAAGTAGTTGCGTTTACGGTATTTCAATCTTTAAAATCATGAATGCAAACAGACTTTGAAATATTGTTATGGACAGACGATTTTATGGGGAGAAGAAAATAAATTCGCACTCCTCAGTTTCGCGTTTATTATTTCTCCAGCACTACACATGCTATACCGAATTCTTTCTCATGGCTGAGTGATAAATGGCAGTTTTTTATTGATTTCTTTTTAAAAAATTTAGCAAGTTTACCTTTGCCTTTAATTGACGGCTTACCGTTTTCAAGGTTCATAATTTCAATATCTGTCAGGGGAACAAACACCTCAGACCCTATTGCCTTTATCAAAGCCTCTTTTGCAGCAAACCTTACTGCAAGGGAAAGATAAGGCTCTTTCCTTTCATAACAGTACGATATCTCATTTTCAGTAAAGACCCTCTGAAGGAATTTTTTATCCCATTTGTCAGCAACAGCTTTCATCCGTTCAATCTTTACAAGGTCTATGCCAATACCGTATATCATTATTTAGTAATTTGTTATTCGTTATATGTTATTTCGTATAACTAACGATTAACGTATAACATCTTTTTTATTTTTCCGCTTTTTCGTATTAGCTGCTTCATCTCTCTCACAGCCTCTTCCATTCCGACAAAAACAGCCCTTGAAACAATGCTGTGACCAATATATAGTCCCCTTAACCCCTTTATAAAGGCTATCCTTTTAACATTTGAATAATTTAATCCATGTCCGGCATTAACAGCAATACCAATATCAAGCGCCCTCTTCACTGCCTTCTTGACCCTTTTAAGTTCTTCTGTTTGTTTCCTGCCTTCTGCATTTGCGTAAAGGCCCGTATGTATTTCAATCATTCGTGCGCCAGTTTTTTTTGAAAGATTAACATCTGAAACTGATGGATTTATAAAAAGGCTCACTGGCATACCGTTGTCCTGAATTTTTCCCACCGTCCTTTTTATCTTGCTTTTATTCTTTTGTAAATTAAGTCCGCCCTCTGTTGTTAGCTCTGCCCTTTTTTCAGGCACAAGAGTAACCATATCCGGCCTTATTTTCAGCGCGATATCAACCATCTCTTTTATTGCTGCCATCTCAAGATTAAGCTCAACCGGCACACTCTGTTTTAGTAATCTCAGGTCTCTATCGAGTATATGTCTTCTGTCTTCTCTTAGATGCACTGTAATTCCGTCTGCACCGCCTGCAACTGACAGAGCAGCCGCAATTACAGGGTCTGGCTCAATGCCTCCTCTTGCCTGTCTAACGGTGGCTACATGGTCAACATTAACACCAAGATGCATTTATTTTCTCCCTAAAAAGTTGTAAAATGAAACATTTGGCACATCAGTAATAGCACAACTGAAGTATATTCTAAATAATTATCAAATGATTATTTTCAGCCTCTTCAACACTAAAAGCCGTAATATCCGGATTCACGAGATAAGTTTATGTATTAAATACAGACTTTGTCAAGATACTTAGAAAGCCTTAGAAAACAATTGACTTGATTATTGCAAATCTGTTATTTTATACACTATTTTAATTCGAGGAGAATATCCAGCACATGACAAAAAAGAAAAAGGAAAAAACAGTAAAATTACCGAAGCGCGCAAAAAAGACAGCCAGGGAAAAAATTGTTAAAACAAAAAAAGTTGTCAAAGGACCGAAAAAAATGCAAGCTAAAAAAATTAAACACAAACCCATAAAAATAGCTGATAAGAAAATTAAAAAGTCTACCCTTCTGCCCAGAAAAAACAAGATGCTGAAAATAAAAAAAGAACTCTTAGCCCAGAGAAAAGAACTCCTTAGGGAAGCTGAAGCGGCATTGAATATCCTTCCCGGGGAAATCAACTTTCCCGATACGGGTGATCAGGCAACTGCAGAGACAGACAGAGATTTTATGCTCAGGCTTAGAGACAGAGAACGAATGCTTTTGAAAAAGATTGATGAAGCAGTTGAACAAATTGACAAAGGTACTTTTGGCATCTGTGAGAATTGCGGCAATGAGATAGGCATTAAACGCCTTGAGGCAAGGCCTGTCACCACATACTGCATAGATTGCAAAACCCGTCAGGAAGAAGAAGAGAGAATAGCAGAAGGCGGATAAAGGTCTCTCTTTAACCAGCATTAAAATTTAAAAAAAGCAATTGCATGACTTGAACCCTGTTTTAAGCTATCTCATTATTCGTCCAGGCAATGCACCAGTCAGAGAACCTTCCCACAGCACGGGCATACCATTAACAAAAACATAATAAATGCCCTCGGGTTTTTCAAATGGATTATCAAAACCAGCCTTATCCATTATTTTGTCGGCATCAAAAACAGTAATATCCGCAAAGAATCCTTCAGAAATAATTCCCCGTTTTTTAATCCTGAAAATTTCAGCAGGCAATCCAGTCATCTTATGGACAGCTTCTTCAAGCGGGATAACTCCAAGCTCCCTGACATATCTGCCCAGTACCCTCGGAAAGCTGCCAAAGCCCCTTGGATGAGGTTTACCCCTGGAGGTAATACCATCAAAACTTCTTGCAGCACTGTCTGTTCCTATCATTGTATATGGACATTTCAAAACAGACCTCAAGTTATCCTCGTTCATTGAAAAAAATATTGCATCCACTCTCAAATCTTCTTCCAAAAGAATTTCAAAAAGACATTTTAAAGGGGTTTTCTTTAGAAATATGCCTATATCAGAAAGGCTTTTGCCCTCCATCCACCTGTTTTTATTTAAATTTACCGATGATATTTTCACATTTTCCCAATAGGACTTTTCCGTATGAATCCTCAGAATATCGCGCGTCAGCCTTTCCTGCTTATTCCGTATGATCTTTAATTCCTCCTCATGTCCTCCCTCATAGGCCCATAAAGGCAAGACAACATCAAGACCAGTACTTGAGGCAGTATATGGATACATGTCACATGTCAGGTTAAGACCCTTTTCATGAGCAATATGAATCCGTTTAAAGACTTCACTGATTTTTCCCCAATTCTTTTCATCAAGGGCCTTTAAATGGGATATATGTACATGTATCCCGGACTCAAAGCCAATCTTTATAGCCTCGTCAACTGCCTCTAACAATTCACTCCCCTCACTTCTCAAATGGGTTGTATAAATATCCCCGCGTTCCGCTGTCTCCTGCGCAAGCTCTATAATCTCTGACGTATCGGAATAAATACCCGGGGGATATACAAGCCCTGTTGATAATCCCGCTGCACCTGAATCAAGCGACTCCCTGAGTAGATGAAAAATCCTATCTTTGTCGCCTCCTGTAAGCCGTCTGTTAGAATATCCCACAACAGAAGCCCTGAGATTGCCGTGACCGACAAGGGTTAAAAAATTAACAGCAGATTTTTTTTTATTCAGGATTGCTAAGTAATCGGAAAGACTATTCCATCTTTCTTTTATATTTAATTTGACAAGCTCACCCATCCTCTGCTCAAGAGCAGAATCATAAAGAGGGCCAGCAGATAAGCCGCAATTGCCGTTTATCTCAGTTGTTATACCCTGACATATCTTTCCTTCGGCCCTACCATCTGCAAGCAGTGTAAATTCAGAGTGGGAATGAGCATCTATAAAACCTGGACATACGCAAAGACCACTTGCGTCTACAACCTTTTCGGCAACAGCACCTGACAGATTCCCGATAGCCTTTATGCGATCCCCTTTAATGCCTACATCAGCCCGTCTTGAGACCGTATCTTTTCTTTTTCCATCAACTATAAACCCTCCCTTAATTACAAAATCAAGTTTCACGTCCTCTATCCTTTTCCTGGAGATCCTCAGCCCTTTTTTTGCTCTTCTCAAAAAGAGGAGCAAGTAAAGAAGAAAAGAGTTTAATCTTGCCCATAAGTGTTGTCTCTGAAGAATTTTTAACATTCTCCCTGTAAAGTATTTGTGCTTCGTCGTAAATTATAGGTAAAAAACGGAGAGCAAGTGACATTGTTAATATAAATTCCCTTACAGGCCTCCATCTTCCAACAGGGCCCAAAAGTCTTGTCATAGCCTCAACTAAATCCTCAGCAGGAGTTGTTGCAGTAAGTATTTTAGCCCCCATTATCAATATAAAAAGCCTGAATGTAAGGTGGCCGCCCCTGCTAAGTCCTTCTTCAGTCACCTCAACTCCCCAGATTTCGTAAATAACTCTGCCCGATTGAAACATTACATTGCTGAGAAAAGTAAATACCAGAAACATTATTATGGGGATTAGCCCCTTTGTAAGGACTGATGCCGGAACCCTGATTGTGAAGACAAGAACTAAAATTAGAAGGACTATATCAATACTTAAGGAGTCCGATAAAAAGACTGCTGTGATAAATAATATGTAGAGAAGTATCTTAGCCGCAGGGCTAAATGTTATCACTGGTTTTCTTTACAAATTTTGGCGGGCTAATATAATATTTAACTCCTTCAGCTATTGCCTCAGCAATTCTTTCTCTATATACTTTTTTGGCAAGCCGCTTCTCTTCTGCATAATTACTTATAAAAGACACCTCTACAAGTATTGAAGGCATATCTGCCCCAACAAGCACATAAAATAATGCCTGTTTAACACCCAAGTTCACTATTTTAGAGTAATCCTGCCTGAGAGTATCAACCATTGAGTTCTGCACATTATAGGCAAGCCTCATAGATTCATCTTTTTTATTGTCCCTTGCAAGGTCCTGCAGAATCATCTGGAGATCGTTCTTGGACTGCTGCATCTTCTTATAGGATATAGCATTCTCTCTCGCTGCAACCCTCATTGCTTCCCTGTTAGTCGTCCAGTTAAGTATATATGTTTCAATACCCCTCGCCTTTCTCTGACGGCTTGCGTTTGTATGTATTGAGATAAATAGATCAGCCTTTTTTGAGTTTGCTATTGCTGTTCTTTCCTCAAGAGAAATAAACACATCTCTTTTACGTGTATAGATTACCTCCATACCGTATTTTTTTCTGAGTATATTTCCAAGCTTCTTTGAAACCGCAAGGACAACATCCTTTTCTAAAAGTCCTTTAGGTCCGATTGCCCCTGGGTCCCTGCCGCCATGACCCGGGTCAATGACCACTCTCTGGATTTTACTTAAGCCTTTACCTTTCTTTATCTCTGGAACGGGTTCAGGTTTTTTCTTGCCAAAGACATCTATAACAAGCCTGTAGGGGTCTTTAAGCAAAAAAACATTAAAATTCTCAATCTCCTGAAGGTCAAGTACAACCCTTACAGTTTCAGTATTAAATTGACCTGCTCTTACATTTTCTAAAATGCCGTCTTCAATGGGTATAGAAGGAGTTATATCTTTAGGTAAACGGCAATTTTTTAAATCAAAATAAAGGCGGGCAGGATTTGAAAGGCGATTCCGGGTAAATTTTACCGGGCCATTGACATCAACTACTACCCTTGTATATGTTTCACTTGACCAATAGCGAAAACCCTCAATAGTTACCTCTTTTGATGCCTCCCCATTGCCATGAAAAATAAGGACCATGAGCAAAAGCATTAATAGGGTCTTTTTCATATATTATATTTTTTAATACAAAACATTGAAAATGTCAAGAGTTAAGGAGGGATTTCAAAAGGAATGTCTAAAGAAATAACTTCAAATTCATTGATAATATGAATTTTTTTACTATCTGTTCAACATATTTATAGTTCTTTGTTAAACCTTTTAATTATGTATTTCGTCCCAAAATACTATAATTATGGTTCTCATATCTCTCGCTTGCTATACTCTTTTATATTACATTGTTTTATTCGTTTTACCTGTCAATAACCATATATAGGCGAAGATTACGATATTTTTACAAACCTGTCAAGCTTTTAATGATTGGGTGTTACACCAATTTAGAAATGTCCGGTTTTTACCAAAATAGAAATGTCCTGTTTTATGTTATTGCCTCAATGCGGTTGTCATTCCGACTTGTTCGGAATCATTCTTTAAAGAAGGATGCTGGACAAGCCAGCATGACAGACAAGGATATTTTAAAAGGGTTATATAGCATAACTGTTTTTAGGACATTTCTATTTTGGTATTACATATTTTTTATGTGTCTTGAATAAATTAAAGGCCAAAGAGATTTTAGCCCTGATAACTATCATTTCCATTAGGAGAAATAAAAGTTGTTGTGGATTTTGTTTTTATACTGTTTTTATAGTATAATTCAATAATGATGCATGGTGAAAAAAGAAAATTTAGAAGATATAAATGCAATTCTCCGTGTGAAATAAAACTGGATAAAG
>JAZFSN010000049.1:0-12208 GCA_036446195.1 Thermodesulfovibrionia bacterium
ATAAAAAGAAAAAGAGACGCACGAGATTCCATGGGGGTTTTACACTGATTGAATTAATGGTAGTCATGGTTATACTTGGTCTTCTGGCCGCTCTTGTTGTACCGAAGATGTTTGGCAAGGTCGGAAAGGCTAAACAAAAGACAACATTTGTGCAGATAGAGCTTTTTGGCACGGCACTTGATTCCTTGAGCCTTGACACAGGACGCTATCCTACTACATCAGAAGGACTGCAGGCACTAATTACGCAGCCAGGCGAGATGGAAGAATGGGACGGCCCATATCTTAAAAAGATGGAAATACCCCTTGACCCATGGGGCAAACCGTATCATTATGAGGCTCCTGGCTCCCACGGAGACTATGACCTATTTTCATTTGGCGCAGACAATGCAGAAGGAGGTGAAGGTAAGAATCAGGATATTGTAAGTTGGAAAGGGTTAAAATAGTATTGAAACCCGCTAAATCGAAAAATGAAAAAATTCCAAGATTTATACTGCAGAACACAATGTAATTTAAAAACTTACAATCTGCCCAGCTTCAGGCGGGTCCGCCGAAGCGGACAATTTGCAATTTTCAGTTCGCAAAGGCAGGGAGGTTTCACTCTTATTGAGCTCATCATCGTTCTGGTTATTATAGCACTTGCATCTGGCCTTGTCGGTATCTTCATTCATGGGGGATCAGATAAGCTCGAACTAAAGACGGTTACAAAATACATGTCTGCAACTCTAAGACGTGCGAGAAGCCTTGCTATTGCTGAAAAAAAGGTTTATTCATTTATTATTCAGGCAGACAAAAGGGCTTACGGTTTATATGCTGATCTCCCTCATAGCGGAGAGCTTGAAGATGCAGTCCCTGTTATATACGAAACTATTCCTGAATCTTTACAGATTATTCTTGAAAGCCGAAAAGACTACTTCAGAATAGACTTTTATCCCAGGGGGAACTCAAGCGGAGGAACAGTTAAGATTACAAATCAGAAAGGCAAAATATTCTCTATAAAAATAAACAAGATAACAGGAAGTGTGAAGATAAAGAAACCGGTATGAATAAAGGTTTTACGCTTATAGAAGTAATAGTAGCGATTGCAATCCTGGCTATAAGTCTTGTGGCAGTTATGCAGTTATTCGCAGGCGGGTTGAGGGCGGGTAACATGTCCCGTAATTACACTTTGGCAATTGTCCACGCAAAAGATAAAATGGAAGAATTATCTTTTAAGCCGGTTAAGGACAGTGGAGAATTTGAGGATGGTTTCAAGTGGGAATCAGACGTACAGCCTTATGAAGCACTTTATGATGAGCTTAATGTACGACTTGAGGATTCAGGGCTTAACTTATTTAAAATTAAAGTTAAAGTTTCATGGGGCTCTGCTCCAAATAAACAGAAATCGGTTCAACTGGTAACCCTAAAGGCATATGCGGGAGAGGAATTCTGAATAGGGGTACTCACAGATTAAAATGAAAAATGAAACAAAACCAGGACAAATTGACTGGACAAAAAAATTCATTGCCCGAATGGGGGTAAGACTCCAGGACCCTGATCGTGACCGCACGAATTTTCCAACGGGGTTTACTCTCTTTGAACTCATCATATCGTTATCAATTTTAAGCTTGGTTACCCTTATAATTGGCAGCGGTTTCAGTCTCGGACTGAAGGCATGGGAAAAAGGTGAAAAAGTTGCACAGGAAACTCAGGTGATAAGGATACTGCGGGATATGATATTTAAAGACATTAAATCTGCCTATCCTTATAAAATGAAAATTGATGGGGAAAATGTCATTGTGTTTAAAGGTTCAAATGATTCTATTTTGTTTGTAACTGCATTTGTTAACCCATCAGACGGGGGATTCAGGTGGATTAAATATTCATATGACAATGGAAGCCTTATGTTTAAAGAAGGCACACTACCTGACAAGAATCTTATTGATAAAATCGCTGGTAAAGAGGAGATTTTTGACTCAAATATAGGAAAAATCGAATTTATGTATCTTCCTTCAGATGAGAACGAATGGAAAGAGTCGTGGGATTTAGGTGAAAAACTTCCAGCTGCAGTAAAGGTCAAAATAACAAATTTTCAATCATTCGTTATTAGATTACCAACGGGTTTATTTACCACCAGTGAAAATGACGAAATGTATGAAATGCTGGGGAAGTAGATGAAGCAGACAATGCGTTTTTATAATATATCAAAAAAAGATAAGTGCCTTAAGCTCATAATTAAGGATGACAAAAGCGGTGTTGCACTGATACTGGTGCTCTGGATAATGGTAATGCTTATAGCAATTGTTGGAGAATTTACTTATTCAATGAGGACAGAACTAAATATAGCAAGGAATTTCAAGGAAGAAGAAGAATCATATCAGCTGGCCCTGGCTGGTATAGAACACGCAAAACTTGAAATTCTTTCAGCGAAAGAGCCTTTCTATGTGTATATTAATGAAGAGGGTATATTGGTCTTTGGTCAGAAAAAAGAAATTTCGGTGGTGCGCCATGGTGAATTAGAAAATGGTATTTTTTCATACACGATTACTGATGAGGATGGAAAACTCAATATCAATACTGCATCCCTTCCCCAGTTGAAATACATCATCAAAAAAACAGGTGTTGATGTTACTGAAGTTGACACAATAGTAGATTCAATTATTGACTGGAGGGACGCAAATAATCTTCACATGTTAAACGGAGCTGAGGAGGATTACTACCAATCACTTGAGAATCCATATAGCTGTAAAGACGGCCCGTTTGACAGCATAGATGAGCTTCTTCTTGTTAAAGGTGTTAAACGGGAAATTTTTTATGGCATGAAGAATGACGAAGAAAAAAAATACAGCGGTATTGAACAGTTTTTTACGGCATGGAGTTCCAACAGAATTAATATTAATACTGCACCCAGAGAGGTGCTTGAGGCTGTTTTAGGATTAAAAGCAGCAGATAATATAATTAACCAGAGAGTAACCGGTACTATTCTTACCCCTGTATCAGGCGGTTCAACGACGTCCTTTTTCTTTACAATAATATCCACAGGATCTGCTAAAGATGGTAAAATTAACAGGACAGTTAAAACTACATTAAAGAAAAATGGGGACAAACTGGAGGTTATATACTGGAATGACAACCTTATTGGATAGATTTTCGAGAACATTCATAGGCATAGAATTTAAAAATGACAGCTTCTCGATTGCATGTCTTAAAAATGATTTATCAGGAATGAAATTATTATCTTCACATGTTTTCCCTTTAAGGGATGACGATGAAACATTAGAAGAAATTAATAGTTTTATTTACAGGAACAGTATGCAGACAAAAGAAGTTTTTGTAGGTATACCCCTGGGTTGGTCTATTATCAAGTTCATTGATGTCCCGTCACCAAAAGGTAAAGGCAAAGACGCCCTTATAAATATGATGAGATTCGAAATTGAACGGCATATCCCATATCCAATAGAGGATGTATTTTTTGATTTCCAGGTCGTAGAAAAAAGTGAGACGGTTTATAAGGTTATGTTTGTTGTTGTTTACAAGGAAAAAATAGATTATGTAAAAGAATTTCTTGATAAAATATCTCTTAAACCAGAAATTGTGACTCTTTCTACTTTTGCCATTCTTAATTCAATTGAATTTAGTGAAACCTTGGTAGGAGGCTGGCAGAACCTTTTAGGTATTACAAAAAAACCAAATATTTGGGGACACAGGCATGAGATATACGGCTCCCTTTTTATTAATGATGACACTGCCCACATTGCTGTGCTAAGAGGAGGTTTCTGTGTTCACCATAATTCATTTATTCTGAACCAAAGCAACTCCCCGGTTGTAGTCGTTGACGATATATATTCTAAATTGACGGCTCTTCCTCCGCATCTCTCGCTTGAGAAAATAAAAAAATTAATTCTGTCTGGTAACGCAACTGCTTTGCCGGATTTGGCTGGTGCATTAGGTACAAAACTTGGAATCGATGTGCAAACTATAAATCCTGTTTCAAAATTTTTAAAAAGTGACAAAAACGTGGAAAGACCTGAACTTGCTACATTAGTTGGTCTCTGTTATTCAGGTCTTGATATAGGAACACAAAAAATTAATCTTCTTCCCCATAAGCCCGGGATTGCACTGAGAAGAGGTGGCGCCCTTGTTTCAAAAATATCCATACCTTTTATTTTATTTTTGATTATTGGCATATTTGCCGGAGAGACAGTTAACGATAAAAGGCTTCTAATGAAGATAGAGGAAAAAATCAAAGAGAATGAACCAGAAATAAAGTTTATGGAAGGACTTTCCAGAGAAATTAATCTGTTTGAGAAGCAAAGAATTTTTTTGGCGGATTCAAGGGATAATTATGCCGTCTTGACCATACTTTCCGAACTTTCAAAAATAATTCCTCAGGAGATATGGCTCACAAATTTTCATTATAAAGAGACAGACGGGAAAGAAAACGAGGCCTTAAAGGGAGAGTTGCAAATAAGAGGATATGCTGATTCATCTTCTGTGCTTATATCAATACTTGAAGATTCCACTTTTTTTGAAAAGGTTGAATTTGTAGGACCAATTACAAAACGAAGGGATAAAGAGGGTTTTAAAATAAAGGCTCTAATTATCAGACCAGCCAAGACTAAAGAAACAGTGACCCCTCAGATTAAAAAAAGAAGAACAACCAGTGGAAGTTCAATAAAATCCTAATGAATATACCGCTAAAAATAAATCAAAGGGAAAGGAAGGTTTTATTAATAGGCGGGATTGTTATTTTGTTAATCATTGCTTATCAGTTTATTGCCTGGTATGGCAATATCAAAGATTCTATGCGAGAAAATATTGAAGCTAAAAATTTTATGCTTGAAAAGCAGCTGAATAAAATTCCGGAAAAGGAGAATATGCTGATGAAATCTGAAATCATCAGTAACGACTTGAAGTTGCTTGAGAGAAGGCTCTTGCCTGGCTCTAAACCCCCGGTTGCAGCTGCCAGGATTCAAAAGATTTTAAAGGAAATGGCATTGTCTCTTGATATAAATATAAAATTAGAAAAGGCCTTAAATCCTGTAGATGGAGGAACATACATTGGTATTCCCGTTGAAATAGGTTTTGCGACAACTACTGAAAAATTAAAAAAAATGATATACAGGATTAAGTCGTCATCATTGATTTTAACTATTCCCGATATAAGAATCCGTGTTACGAATATCAGGAATCCTACTAATGCTTATACTACAATGACAGTAAAAGGATTTATAAAGAAACCTCAGAAAAGCAACGAAAACAAGAAAGAGGTCAAAGATGCCTCGTAGCTATTTTTTAATAAACTTAATTCTTTTAATAATTCTAGGTTTATTGGGTTACAAATTTATTAAGGTATTGGTAAATCCTATAGACATCCCTGCAAAATCAACCCTGCAAATTCAAGTAGATAAAAAAAATACCGCGGGCAGGAGAAAGGTAAATTTAAATGAAGGCGAATACATCGTTATTGCCCGGAAAGACCTCTTCCGTCCATCAAGATCTGCTCCTGAATCCGGTGATGCCTTTCATATATCTCGTCCCTCCGAGTCACTAAAACTTTTTGGGACAATTATCATGAATAATGACAAGATAGCTATTATGGAAGATCCATATACAAAAACTTCAAAGCCCTATCATTTAAATGATTCTATATCAGGATTTATTATTACAGATATTCAAAAAGATAAAATTATAGTTTTAAGGGGCAGCGAAAAAATTGAAATTAAATTAAGGAATATGAAAGGATTCACTACACCATCCAGTACATCATCACCAAAACCATTGATAAAACCTGAAAAACGTAAAAAACGCAAACTGCGTCCTCCGCGAAGGCCAAAACCTGCGCGGCCACCCCAATCCGGTTTACCTTCAGAATCTGATTCTGATTAAAAAATTCAGCATATATGAAAAACCTGCAGGTTTCTATGGAATTTCAATCTCTAATGCCTTGATTTTTCTGTGAAGGTTGCTTCGTTCGATTTCGAGAGCTTCAGCTGTTTTCGAAATATTACTGTTATTTTCCTGAAGTTTCTTGAAGATAAAATCCTTTTCAAACTGTTCCCTTGCCTCCCTAAGGGTTTTAA
Source organism: Thermodesulfovibrionia bacterium (assembly GCA_036446195.1). Classification (GTDB taxonomy): domain Bacteria; phylum Nitrospirota; class Thermodesulfovibrionia; order UBA6902; family BMS3Bbin08; genus JAZFSN01. Next base: position 6,060 of record JAZFSN010000049.1, read on the forward strand.
AGCTGTAGTAATCCGTTCTTGTCTCTTTAAAAGGATGTATGTATTTTATATCAATAACTTCAGAAGGTTTCATTATTACAAGTCTCTCTATCATATTCTTAAGTTCTCGTACATTCCCTGGCCATGCATATTCCATTAGGGCATGTTGCGTTATTTTGCTCATTTTTTTTGTTTTCTGTCCATATTGCCGTGCAAAATTCTCAAGAAAGTATTCGGCAAGACGCAGTATATCCTCTTTTCTTTCTCTAAGAGGGGGCGCATTTATAGGAATTACATTGAGTCTGAAGTAAAGGTCTTCCCTGAAATTTCCTTTTTTTAGCTCCTCCTGTATGTTTTTATTTGTAGCGGCGATAATCCTCACATCGACTTTTATTTTTTTATTTCCGCCTACTCTCTGAAATTCCTGAGTTTCAATAACTCTTAAAACTTTTGCCTGGGCTACAGGTGACATATCGCCAATCTCATCGAGGAAAAGCGTTCCTCCATCAGCCATCTCAAATTTTCCCTTACTGCGTTCAAACGCACCAGTAAATGAACCTTTTTCATGACCAAAAAGTTCGCTCTCTATGAGTTCATGTGGAATGGCCGCGCAATTCACCTCAACAAAATTCCTGTCTTTTCTTCCGCTTGCCTCATGCAATGACTTCGCTATAAGTTCCTTGCCTGTTCCGCTTTCCCCGAAAATAAATACCCTGCTTTTAGACGCAGCAGCTCTGGAAATATCCTTTTTTAAGGATATCATCCTGGGGCTTTCACCTACTAATTCCCACGCCTCTGAGATAGTTGCCTTTAATTCTTTATTTTCCTTTTCAAGTCTCTGCTTTTCCAGAGCTCTCTTAATAAGTATCAGGACCTTTTCAAGCGACAGCGGCTTTTCGAGAAAATCATATGCGCCAAGTTTGGTTGCCTGTACCGCTATATCAATATTAGCATGGCCTGAAATCATTATTACCGAGGAATTTTTAGTTATTTTCTTAATTCCTTTTAGCGTCTCCAAACCGTCTATGCCTTCCGGCATCCAGACATCTAACACTATTACTTCTGGAAGAAGTTCACTGACCAAATTCAGCGCCTGCTCACCTGAAGAAGCAGTAACAGCTTCATACCCTTCGTCTTCCAGAATACCAGAAAGTGTTTCAAGTATGCCCTCTTCATCATCAACTACAAGTACCGTAGCCTTTTGTGCCGTATTCATACCCTTTCCTCTTAGAATATCCCCATGGCTTGACACAGACCTGCCTGCCGCCTGCCTGCTCTATGAGTCGTAGACCGGCAGGCAGGGATGTAAAATTTAATCCTTTTATTATCTGCCGCCAACAGGTATTTCAATTATAAAACGAGCACCCCTTGGCTCATTATCTTTGACCCTGATATAACCCCTGTGCTTTGATATAATTGAACTTACTATTGAGAGACCAAGTCCCATTCCTTCTTTTTTTGTTGAAAAATCAGGAAGGAAAAGCTTATTCCTGTCCTCCTCCTTTATGCCTGTGCCTTCATCTATAACCTCTATTCTTATGCTATCCAGAGATGTATCAAAGGAAGTATTTAACCATATCCTTTCAGTTTTTGCCTGAATTGCATTATCTATCAAATTTATCAATGCCCTTTTCAGCTGATCTCTGTCAACGTCAATTTCAGGCAAATCCTGAAGCAATGTTATGATTTTTATTTTACTCAAATCACTATAAAGCTCGACGATTTCTTCAATTACTGAGTTAATATTGGTTGATTCAAGGTTTATTTTAGGCATTTTGCCAAATCTTGAAAATTCGTCCACAAGATTTCTAAGACTTCCAACTTCTTTTAATATTGTTTTAGTTGATTTTTTCAGGACTTCTCCGAAATCCTTGGCATTATCATTCCATTTCTTTAATAGCCTTTCAGTTGAGAGCATAATAGGGGTAAGGGGATTTTTTATTTCGTGGGTAATTCGCTTTGCAACTTCCTGCCATGCCAATGCCCTTTGCGCAGTTATAATTTCAGTAAGGTCATCAAATACAACCAGGATACCCATAAAATTTCCTTTGGAATCTTTCAGTACTGTTATGTATACACGTAAATTAACCGGTCTGCCGTCTATATACGCATGAATTTCCTTTTCTGTCGCCTTAAAATCTTTTTCATCAAGTCTGTCTAACGAACTTAAGTCGTCAGACTTGATTCTTGCCAGAAGTTCCTTGTAGCTTTTACCCAACATATCAGCCCGGTCAAGATTTAGCATCGAACAGGCTGCATTGTTCAAGGTTGCGATATTACCAGAGCGTTCAAGAAAGATAACACCGGTGTTAATACTTTCCAGAATTGCCTCCATGCTAAGTCTCCTTCGGTCCGATTCCATATAAGCCTGTTCAATAGATTGCTTTCCATCACGCAAATCATCAAGCATTTTGTTAAAAGAGTTAATTAACAATCCTATTTCATCATCCCTTTTAATATTAATTCTAAAATCAAGGTCGCCATGTGCTACGGTTTTTGTCGCCTCGGCAAGTGACTGTATGGGGACCGTCATGCCTTTGGCAATGCGAAGTGAAAACCAGAGCGCAAGAAAAATAATCACGAGCGTGGTAATTGTGAGCATAAAGAAATATATGAATCTTATCGGTTTTTGCCGAATCTTAATCTGATTATATTCATTATATGCTTTTTTGATTGACTCCATTTTAGTAACAAATTCCAGTGGAATCAGGGTTTCAACTATTACAACACCGGATCTCTTACCCCTGCTTTCAACAGGAGCAAATGCTCTAATAATATCTCCCTTTTCTGATGATATTATTTCCACGTCAGCAGCAACATTAAAAACATTTTTAATAAAATCTGATTTTTCAGGGTTTTTCAGGAAATAGACTTTAAAATTATCTTTTGCATTTTCAGTAAATTTATTTAGATCTATAAGGCCTTTATTAGAAGCATTAGAAGCAAGAAAATTTGCATAATCCAGAACATTTTGTCTCTCTTTTGAGTAAAAAATCATGGCTATATCCATTGAATCATTTATGGGTTTCTGAACTTCCAATGAAAACCATTTATCAATAGAACTGTTTATAAGCTGATTTGACAGGACAAAGAGGAGGGCAGAAGGTATAAGTGTAAGTCCGACAAATGCGACAACAAGCCTTGTTCTGAATTTTGAGCCTATTACTTTCTGTTTTTTTTCTGCATACAGACTAACAAAATTTCGTACTACAAAAAAAATCAGAATTGCAAGGTATAAAATTATATTTACAATTATAAATATGAAGCCAGTCTTTATGAGGAGCGGCCCGTGCTCAATGCCCAGATAACTAAGCACGACTCCCGTTATGATTATCGCAAGGATACTGAGAACAAAAAGACCGAGGAGAATCTTGAGGTTCTTCATCCGCTTTCTCCGATATTAAAACGATATGATTCTATGGCTAAACTCATCTCTACTTCCGGGATAAAAAGCATTAACAAGCCTATCACAGACGGGAGTTCTCTGCTTTTCGATTCTGCCACCACCCTGACATAATAACTTCCCGGATCGAGTTCTTTAACTTTTACGAGACTCACATCGTAAACCATAAAAATCAATTTTTTTATGATACTAAAATCCCTGAATGTTCTTTCAATTGGCAAGTCCCCATTAAAAGATGTTACCAGATAATGTTCTCTCAGGTTGTCATATTTTATGATTCTCCGAATCTTCTTTGAAACTACAAATTCATCAGGCCAGTAATTCCAGACTTTGAAAAGTTCTATAGTAAATACAATCTCCTTTTCAACACCTGATTTAATCGTTGTTTCAATCTCTTTAATATTGGAAAGCCCTGTGTATACAATAATCTCGTTTTCCCGTATACTTATTTCAGGGAGTAAAATCTCGGCTGTTAAAGCTGTTTCAGGGATTAAAATAAGGACACAGCAGACAATTATATTCGTAAAAACTGAAAATCTTGCCATTAAAATATCTCTCTATAGTCCCAAAGCTTTGCCCTGTGCCGCCTGCACTGTTCTGTACAGGGCAATGGTATAGTTCAGGGCTTCAAGACATGGAACCTGCCTGCCGGCAGGTTTTCTTCACCCCGGCAAACCTTCCTACCGCAGGCAGGTCCGCCTGAGGCGGAAAATATTTTTTCATATTCGCTGTTTTTTATATCTTGAAACTACCTTAAAAATTTGTCTTGATTATAACATACAATTAGAAGCAAGTTATAAGTTATAAGTTAAAAGTTATTATTAAAAAAGGAGGATTTATGGAACTGAAAGCAATAAAAATAATCATCCCGGAGGGTGGCAATATTATACTTGGACAGACCCATTTCATAAAAACAGTGGAAGATCTTTATGAGGCTATGGCAACTACAGTGCCAAAGGCAAAATTTGGCATTGCATTTACAGAAGCCTCGGGCCCCTGTTTGATAAGAAACGATGGCAATGACAAGGAATTAATAGATGCCTGCGTAAAGAATCTTGAAAAAATAGGCGCGGGCCATGTATTCTGTATAGCTTTAAAAGATGCCTTTCCTATTAATGTACTTAATGTAATAAAAAATTGCGCCGAGGTATGCAATATCTACTGCGCAACAGCCAATCCTGTAGAGGTGATAATTACTCAGACCGAACAGGGCAGGGGGATTTTAGGAGTTATAGACGGTTTTTCTCCTAAAGGCGTAGAATCTAAGGCTGATAAAATACAAAGAAAGGAATTTTTGAGGGAAATAGGGTATAAATTATAAAGACCGTGATGCGTAATGCGTTATGAGTAATGAGTAAACCCCGTTAGAAGACCTTAGCTCTTCTAACGGGGTAAAGCATAAAGACTGTTAATTGCTTTTTATGCGGGATAATCATCCCTTAACTATAGGTGAGGCAGTCCGGTCAAAGGGATTGGTCCTCATTGCCAGAGAAAAGAGATATGGATAATTATCCTTCAGGTGTTTCATATAATCCACCCACTGATGGACAAGTAAAACGTATCCCCTCTTTATATCGCCAGCGAGATGTTCATAGTCAGCATCTGGCAGCGCTTTCATATCTTCCCTGCAGTCCAATTCCTCGGTCATATGAAAAACTGCCTGTAGAAGCCCGGTAAAGGATTCATGCTCCAGCAAAGTCGGATTTTCCAGTAACCGTATTAAAAAATCCCTTTTCCCTAAAAGAAAACTGCGTAACCCGTCTAAATCAAACTTTTGAATTTCAATTCCATAATCATATTTCTTAAGGTGTTTGCTAACGCTCAGGAATTCCTCTTCAGACCAGTCATTGGTAACTATAAGATACCTTCTAATTTCATTAAGTTTAGGGTCAAAGTCAGAAAAAAAAGTTAATAATTTTGTTCCAACTTCACTAAAAAAAGCCCCAATGACCATATTCAGCTTTTGCATCCTGGCACGTTTCTCCCGCATGCTCAAAAGTCGGTGTATTATTAGTGTAACCATAAGAACCTCAATAGGGACAAAAGCAATATCTCCTATCAGGTAAATGAAAATATGGTGGACATCTTTAAACATTGCATAGTGTATGAAATACAACAAAGAAGACAATAAAATAAAAAATAAGCCTAAGAGAATTTGCCAGCTGAAGTTTTTCATGCGTTGTAACTCCTTATGTTGTTTAATTGACTGATTATTTTTACATGCCCGGGCAGTATCATTATTGATACAAATATTTATTTTAAGTAAGTTATCTTTAAACAATAAAATATGTCAACAATTATTCCAGAGATTTCTGAAAAAATATAGATATCTCTGATTTCTGCTGTTACGGGGGATTACTCTGATAAAAGGCATTGTAAAATAAACCCAAGTCCATGTAATCTAACATAAATATGATCAATTAATATAATTAATAATTTTACGGGAGGACTAATGCTGCCAGAAATTAAATATGACGAAAAAGGGCTTGTCCCTGCTATAGTTCAGGACACGAAAAACAATGAAGTTTTAATGCTTGCTTATATGGACAAGAGCGCCCTTGAAAAAACTGTTAAAACGGGTAAAACACATTTTTGGAGCAGGTCTCGTCAGAGATACTGGATGAAAGGGGAAACATCCGGAAACATACAGACGGTAAGAGAGATACTTTATGATTGTGATGAAGATACTCTTCTTATAAAGGTTGAACAGACTGGCTCCGGCGCCTGCCACACCGGTAACAGAACCTGTTTTTATAGAAAGATTGAA
>JAZFSN010000050.1:0-19683 GCA_036446195.1 Thermodesulfovibrionia bacterium
TACACAAATTGGAAATTGCGGGGTGAACTTTCAGGACATTGAATCAGTGAACCCTAAAGTTGAAGGATTTGTTGTCAAAGAATGTTCTGAGTTTCCAAGCAACTGGCGCTCGGAAATGAGCATTATAAAATATCTCAAAGAAAACAGGATAGTCGGCATTGAAGGTATAGATACGAGGGCGCTTACAAAACACCTTAGAGACCATGGTGTACAAACTGGTATTATCTCAACAACAGACCTGAATCCTCAAAGTCTCCTTGAAAAGGCAAGAAATCTTCCCGGTATTTCGTCTGTAGATCTGGTTAAAAAAGTAACAACAAAAAAGCCTTTTAAATGGAAACAGTCGCTCTGGAAATGGCAGGACAGTGAAATAAGGGAGCAGAATGCAGGAAAATCCAAATGGTTTAAAATCACATCATTGTTTCAGCGCCTTTCCTCATCCGGCAATAAAAACATCTTTGTATATGATTTTGGAACAAAACTAAACATACTGCGGCACCTTGCAGAAACCGGTTACGACATTACGGTGGTTCCTGCCCGGACACCAGCTGAAGAAGTAATTGAAAAGGCATCAGGCATTGTCCTGAGTAACGGCCCCGGAGACCCTCAAACAGTTACTTATGCGATAGAAACTACAAAAAAACTAATTGGCAAAAAACCAATATTGGGCATCTGTCTCGGCCATCAGATACTTGGCCTTTCCCTTGGAGGAAATACTTATAAACTCAAATTTGGCCATCACGGCGGAAACCATCCTGTAATGGATTTATCAACAAACAGGGTTGAAATCACTACACAGAACCACAATTACTGCGTTGATATGGAAAGCCTCAAGGGACAGGTAGAACTGACTCACAAAAACCTTTATGATGGAACAGAAGAAGGAATGAGACACAAAGACCTGCCAATAATGTCAGTCCAGTATCATCCTGAAGCCGGGCCTGGGCCAAATGATTCAAATTATGTCTTTCATAGATTTAAAGAACTGATAGATAGATGGTAAAGGGGCAGGGTTTGAGGGTTAAAATTGAAAAAGACAGGCTGCTCTTTACAACTACTTCTTTTAAGGCTGAGAAAAAAAGCGTTCTGCATGAAGGAATTTATACCAAAGAATTTTCATCAATGCTTCTTGCCTCTGCAGCGTGCGTGTTTGTTTATACTGCCATTTACTCGACTGGCGGCGAGATAACGTTTATTCGCCTTTTAATAATAATTTTGACATTCATAGCTGCTTTTCTCGGCTCTATGAGATTCCTGTTCAGGGAAAAATATTTGGAGGTTGTCTTTGACAGGACTGATAAAACAGTACGTATTACCCTTAAGGGGAGTATAAAAAAAAATATAGAGGAAATTCCCATGGATAACATAAAGTCAATTGACGTGGGAAGTAAAAAATTTACTCCGGAAAATATTGACGGGATAAAATTTGTAGAAAAAATCTCGTTACAGCATGGCAGTTTCATTCCCGGCCTGGGTGACGAAGAAGAATTTATAACACTCTCACTGAGATTAAACGACAGCTCTGAAAGGCTTATCTATGCCGAAAGACTTGAGGGAAAAATTGGAGGAGAGCCAGAGTTACCACTGAAGGAAATAAGGCGTTTTTTGAAAAAATAAACCTCCCCGCCGCATAGACGGCGGGGTATCCTAAAGTCTCCCCTCCCTTGAGGGGAGGGGATTAAGGGGAGGGTGAAAACAGCATCTTATGCACCCTCACCCCTGCCTGCGGCAGGCAGGCTTGCCCTCCCCCCTCAAGGGGGAGGAAAGCATAAGGAAGGAAATCCCACAGCAGAGACTGTGAGGTATTGAAAATTTAATAAAATGCCAAAGAGAGAAGATATAAAAAACATCCTGCTGATTGGTTCCGGTCCCATAGTTATCGGACAGGGATGCGAATTTGATTATTCAGGGACACAGGCCTGCAAGGCCCTTCGTGAAGAAGGCTATAGGGTTATACTTATAAATTCAAATCCCGCTACGATTATGACTGACCCTGAAATGGCAGACGCTACATATGTGGAGCCTCTAACCGCTGAAATCATAGAGATGATAATCAGAAAGGAGAGGCCTGATGCCCTCCTTCCCACAATGGGCGGGCAGACTGCACTGAATCTTGCGGTGGAACTTTCCGAAAAAGGAGTCCTTGACAAATATAAAGTAGAGTTGATAGGAGCCAAACTTCATGCGATAAAAAAGGCTGAGAACAGAGAACTATTCAAAAAAGCAATATCAAAAATAGGGCTGGAGACTCCAAAGAGCAGGTATGTAAATTCTGTTGCCGAAGGGGAAAAAATCACTGATTATATTGATTTCCCTCTAATCTTAAGACCTTCCTTTACGTTAGGAGGCAGGGGCGGAAGCATTGCCTATAACATGGAGGAATACAGTGTTAATCTGAGCGAGGCATTCAAGCTCAGTCCTGTCCATCAGGTACTTATAGAAGAATCAGTTATAGGGTGGAAGGAATTCGAACTTGAGGTAATGCGGGACAGCAAAGATAATGTTGTCATCATCTGTTCAATAGAAAATTTTGACCCAATGGGCATCCATACAGGAGACTCTATCACAGTTGCGCCAGCCCAGACCCTGACTGATAAAGAATATCAAAATATGAGGGATGCTGCCATAAACATTATACGTGAAATAGATGTTGATACGGGCGGCTCAAATATCCAGTTTGCAATAAACCCTGCTGATGGACATATGGTCGTAATTGAGATGAATCCCCGGGTCTCAAGAAGTTCTGCACTTGCATCAAAGGCAACAGGATTTCCAATAGCCAGGATAGCCGCTAAATTAGCTGTTGGGCTGACGCTTGATGAGATACCAAACGATATAACCAAAGAAACACCGGCATCCTTTGAGCCTGCTATTGATTATGTAGTGGTAAAATTTCCAAGGTTTGCCTTTGAAAAATTCCCGGAGGCCAACACCACCCTTACAATCCAGATGAAATCAGTCGGCGAGTCCATGTCAATCGGAAGAACCTTTAAAGAAGCCCTGCTTAAAGCAATTCGAAGTCTTGAAATCGAGAGCTACGGCTTTGAACCAGTAAAAGCAGATATTGAAGAGATTAAAGCAAAACTGAAAATCCCGGGCTGGGATAACATATGGTACATTGCGCACTCCTTCAGGCTGGGGATGGGCATCGATGAAATACATAAACTGACACAGATTGACCCCTGGTTTCTTTACAATATAAAGCAAATAATAGACGTAGACACTGAAATTAAGAAAATAGCCGATGGTATAAAAAAGGACAAGAACCTGAGCCTGGCGCCCTATTTAATGCCGACTGAACTATTAAGAAAAGCAAAGGAATACGGCTTTTCAGACAGGAGAATTGCCAACCTGCTGGAGATAGATGAAAAAATCCTAAGAAATCTCAGAGTTAACAAAGGGATAAAGTCCGTATATAAAATGGTTGACACCTGCGCTGCCGAATTTAAGGCATATACCCCATATCTTTATTCAACCTATGAAAGACCTTTTTTCAGAATACAGAATACAGATCCCCCCACCCATCCCTCCCCCTCGAGGGGGGAGGGTAAGGGAGGGGGTGAAAGTCTGGGTTCTGATCTCGATTCGACTGAACTCGTCACAGGCTGTGCTCTAAGTTCTGCCGTAGAGTGCGAAGCCAATCCCACTGACAGAAAAAAGATTGTAATCCTTGGAAGCGGGCCGAACAGAATCGGTCAGGGGATTGAATTTGACTATTGCTGTGTTCACGCTATCCTTGCCCTTAAAGAACTCGGATACGAGACAATAATGGTAAACTGCAACCCTGAAACTGTAAGCACTGACTATGATACATCGGACAAGTTATATTTTGAGCCACTGACACTTGAAGATGTCCTTAACATTATTGAAACAGAAAAACCAGAGGGAGTCATAGTGCAGTTTGGCGGACAGACACCCCTGAAGCTCGCTGTTCCACTTGAGAGCGAAGGGGTCAAAATCCTCGGCACTTCCCCTGACTCAATAGACAAAGCAGAGGACAGAAAACGATTCATGGAACTCCTGCACAAATTGGAACTTCAACAACCACAAAGCGGGACAGCCATGTCTGTTAATGAAGCAGTTAAAGTGGCTAAAGACATTGGTTTTCCTGTTATGGTAAGACCGTCTTACGTTCTCGGTGGAAGAGCAATGGAAATCGTATATGATGAAAAGAGCGTCAAGGACTATATGAAAAAGGCTATCAAGGCATCTCCTGAACATCCAGTGTTAATAGATAAATATCTTGAAGATGCTGTTGAAATTGACGTTGATGCAATCTCTGACGGAACCAATACAATCATAGGCGGCATTATGGAGCACATAGAAGAAGCGGGAATTCATTCAGGGGACTCTGCATGTTCTCTTCCTCCTTATTCTCTGTTGGTCGAGACTATAAATAAAATTAAGACCATTACCAGGACTCTTGCCAAAGAATTAAATGTTATCGGACTGATGAATATACAGCTTGCAGTAAAAGGTAATGACATATACATATTGGAGGTAAATCCGAGGGCATCACGCACAATCCCGTTTGTAAGCAAAGCTACAGGTGTCCCTCTTGCCAAAATGGCAGCAAAGGTCATAGCTGGAATGTCTTTAGAAAATTTGGGTCTTACATCAGAGATAGAACTGTCCCATGTAGCTGTTAAAGAGGCAGTGTTTCCTTTTGACAGATTTAAAGGGGTTGACTTATTATTAGGTCCTGAAATGAAATCCACAGGAGAGGTGATGGGGATTGATGAAGACTTTGGCAGGGCATACTCTAAAGCCCAGACATCATCAAACAACACTATTCCGCTGAGCGGTAAAGTATTCATCAGTGTTAAAGACAAAGACAAACCCCTTCTGCCCCCCATGGTAAGTAAACTTATTTCTCTCGGCTTTTCAGTAATTGCCACAAGAGGGACTGCCTCCTATCTTAAGAAAAACGGTATTAAAGTAGAGGTAGTAAACAAGGTCGCAGAGGGAAGACCTAACATCGTAGATTATATAAAAAATAAAGAGATAAACTTTGTGATTAATACTGTTACCGGAGCAAAGGCGCAAAGGGACTCTTTTTCAATCAGGGAAAACGCTTTACAGTACATGGTCACATATACAACAACAATTACAGGCGCAAAGGCCACAATTAATGCAATAGAAGTAACACTTAAGAAACAGATAAATATAAGATCACTTCAGGAGTATCATAAAACACAGAACACGTAAAAAATCGTTATTTGTTATTCGTTAATGGAGTAATAACTTTACCCCGTTAGATAAAGCCACCGTCAGCGTAAACCGTTGGAGAACAAAGTTCTCTAACGGGGTTTACTTTATAAAAAAGGGATTGTTAGAATGTAGAGTGAGCGAATGTAATAACTAGTTGCTCCTTACATTCGGGTTTCCTGCATCAAAGGCAGGGAACACCGAATGAATAGTGAACGTTAGTGAACAAATATAATAAATAATTTAGTTCCTTACATTCGTATTTCCGTAGGGAATACTAAATGAAGAGTGAATACGAACTTTAACAGAAAGCTTGATAAATGAAAAAAAATCCAATCACCCCTCAGGGATATCAAAAACTCCGGGAAGAACTTGACAACCTTCTTAAGGTAGAACGGCCGCAGACAATTGCGGCTATTGCCGAAGCAAGAAGCCATGGTGATTTATCAGAAAATGCTGAATATCACGCCGCGAAAGAAAAACAGTCTTTTATTGAGGGCCGTATTCAGGAGGTTCAGACAAAGCTTGCATTAGCACAGGTAATAGACCCTTCAACAATATCCCAGGACAAGATTGCCTTTGGTGCAACAGTAAAGGTTCTGGACCTGGCCAGTGATGAAGAAAGAATCTTTATCCTGGTAGGCTCAGATGAAGCAGATATCAAAAAAAGAAAAATATCAATAAGCTCTCCTGTCGGAAAATCACTTATCGGTAAGTCTGTTGGTGATACCGTTACAATACATGCACCCGCTAAAACAATGGAATATGAAATATTAGAGATGAGCTTTGAGTAGGTTATTTAAGGCATCTGTAAAGAAAAACAGTCAGCTCACAAAAAATCATTTTCTTATCACCCTTCATCCTTTAGAAAAAATCTTAACCCCGAAACCGGGACAATTCTTTATGCTATCCGCAAATTACGGCACTGACCCGCTCCTGAGACGTCCATTCAGTTTCCACCGCAGGCTTGGTAAGGATTTTCAGATACTTTACAGGGTGCTGGGAAAACTAACCCATATACTAAAAGATAAAAAAACCCGGGATATTGTTGAAATAATGGGCCCCCTCGGAAATGGCTTTCCTGCAGCAAAGACAAAAGAAAAACCTATACTGGTAGCAGGCGGGCTTGGGGTTGCGCCGCTCTTTGCCCTTGCAGAAACAGTCGCGGGAGAAAACCCCATTTTTTTTCTCGGTGCAAAAAATAAAGAAGAAGTGTTATGTATTGACGAGCTGAAATCCATAGGAATTAATACCATAATCTCTACAGACAACGGCACCTTAGGCCAAAAAGGTCTTATAACACATATAGTAAAAAAATTCTTGACACGTAACGCATCACACATCACAGACTACCGTTTATATGCATGCGGTCCAAAACCAATGTTAAAGAATCTGTCTCGTTTAACAAAAAAAATCAGGTTAAAGGGATACATTGCATTAGAAGAAAACATGGCTTGCGGCATGGGTGCATGCCTGAGCTGTGTCGTAAATACCAGAAAAGGGCTTAAACGTGTTTGTAAAGAAGGCCCGGTATTTCCCATGGGGGAAATTATATGGGAAAGATAAATTTATCAGTCAATTTAGGGAAATTAAAACTCAAAAACCCTGTCATCACTGCTTCAGGGACCTTTGGATATGGAGACGAATATTCAGAATTTGTAGACTTAAATAATCTTGGGGCAGTAGTTACTAAAGGGATATCCATAAAACCAATGAAAGGCAACCCTACCCCGAGAATTTGTGAAACGCCCTGCGGCTTGCTAAATTCCATAGGCCTGCAGAACATAGGTTTAGAAACATTTATTAGGGAAAAAATACCATATCTTAAACGGTTTGATACAAAAATAATCGCCAACATACTGGGAAGTTCTGTTGAAGAGTACACAGAACTTGCAGAAAAACTGGAGGAAGCAGGCGTTGATGCAGTTGAACTTAATGTCTCCTGTCCTAACGTAAAAAGAGGCGGTATAATTTTCGGCACGAATAAAAAAGCACTTGAGGAGCTGATAGGACAGGTAAAAAAGAAAACCAGCTTACCGATAATAACAAAGCTCTCTCCTAATGTAGCCAATATAAAGGAATTTGCGGAAATTGCTGAAGGTGCCGGCTCTGACATTATCTCTCTTATAAATACAATAACCGGCATGAGCATTGACGTAAGAACAAGAAGGCCGCGCCTTGCAAATATTACAGGGGGTCTCTCAGGCCCTGCTGTAAAACCTGTTGCGGTAAGGATGGTGTGGGAATGTCATAAAGCCGTCCTTATTCCAATTATTGGCATGGGTGGTATAATATCCGCTGAAGATGCCCTTGAGTTTATCCTTGCCGGGGCAAGCGCTGTAGCCGTGGGAACCGCAAATTTCGTCAACCCAAAGGCTACACAGGACATACTTGACGGAATCAGGTCGTTTATGATTGAGGAAGGCATCAGCAACATAAGTGGAATAACAGGAGGGCTTAGATGTTAGATAAACCAATTATTACTCTAACAACAGATTTCGGGGTTAAAGACCCTTTTGTGGGGATAATGAAAGGAATCATCTATGAGATAAACCCGAAAGCAAATGTAATAGACCTGTCCCACGATATAACACCTCATAATGTTCTTGAAGCATCCCGGGTAATTTGGATGGCCCATAAGTATTTTCCTCCGACTACAATTCATGTTGCTGTGGTCGACCCCCAGGTAGGGGGATTAAGGAATCCTATACTCGTTGTTACAGATGATTATTATTTTATAGGACCAGATAACGGTATATTCAGCCATATAATGGATGAGGAGTATCCAGGCAGTATGTTTAAGGTGATAAAAATATCAGCCACTCATTATTTCCGTTCACTGATGGGTTCTACCTTCCACGGACGGGATATTTTTGCCCCTTCCGCTGCATGGCTGTCAAAGGGTGTCGAGAGCTCCAAACTTGGTGAGCGGCTCCACGAATACGTTACTATCCAGACCCCGAAACCCAGGTTAATAAATGAAAACACTATTGAAGGAGAAGTTATTTACATCGATGTTTTTGGCAATGCCATAACAAATATAACAAAGGACAACCTGCAAAAATTAAGTCCTGAGTTCTCTGCAGAAAAATTCAGGGTTATTTATAAAAATAAAAAACTGGATATCTCAAATTATTATTCTGAGACACAAAGCGCTAATCTCTCCGGGATTATAAACAGCTTTGAATTTCTTGAACTTTTCATTTATAAGGTAAACGCCTCTGAGAAATTTGGCATTAAAACAGGTGATAAAGTCAGCGTAGTGGTTGTATAACGTGCGGATACTGTTAATAGGGAATTTCTCCCCTCCATATGAAGATGAAGGGCTCCATAATCTTTCTTTACTGAAAAAACTCGGAGAAGAAGGTAATGACTGCCGTGTCATAAACATATCTAAAAAACCCATAAAGGCGGATGGAATTACCAATGCTGAAAGTTATTTTGATTTTGTGTTCAAGCTTGTAAAGTACGGCTGGAAAAAAGATGTCATACATTATTTAACCAAAAGCTATACCCGTCTGTCACTGCTGAAATTCATGACCTCTGTTCTTATAGGCAGAATCTTCCTTGCAAAAACCGTTGTTACCCTTCATTCTGAGATGTTCTCTATCTTCGGCCAGTCAAGGAGCCACACAGGCGGAACACAGTCAATGCATGCAGTTTTTTATCTGGTACATAAGGTTATTTGCGGAGACAGGCACACCTGTGATAGTGCGTTACAATATTACAAAAAATCCGACAAATTTGAGATAATTCCTCTATTTATATCAGTTCCGGAAGAAACAGGAGATAATGAACGGTTTTCATTAAAAAAAATTCAGGATAAAAACAGGGTCATTCTGTTTTCTAATGTGGAATATCCTTCCCTTCTGTTCGAAGTGCTTAAGAGTATGCTTGCCGGATATCCAGCTCCGGAAACAGGGATAGTGGTTTCCTTATCTGTAAAGTCTACCGATAAATTAAGACGTGCAACAGAAGAAGCAGCGGGCAGCAGAATGGCAGACAACCTGGTTTTTATAGAGCCTGATGACATGCTGCTGATGTCAATGGCATATGAGCGGGCAGACCTTGTTCTGAGAACAATGAGCTGTGACGGTGAAACGTTATACAAAGATTTTGCATTTATTGTCAGGAAACCCGAACATTCTCAAAATTATGTGTATTTCCCAACCAGCCTGTTACTGATAAAAGAAGGAGATGTATCGGACCTTTGCGCCTATATCTTCAATAATCTCCTGACACAAAGGGATGATGAGCTATCCCGGTCAAAACCAATTGATTTTTACAAAAGAATAAAAGATATTTACTCATCCTGAGATCTCTTTCCTGCATGCTGAGCCTCAAAGATATTTCATTAAAACCCCTCAAGTTATTACTTTTTAAACAACTCGGGCATGGTCTTTCTGGCAGTTGCCAGCCTGTTGTCATATTCCATATCACCTTTACCAAGATAATTAAAGACGAGTTTTGTCAGACCAGCCTTCCAGTTGCCAAAAATAATCTTAACTGTCCATTTTATATTATAATTAAATGACCTTGCTATAACAAACAGATAAACAGCAGGTTCAGCAGTCCTCTTGATTATAAAGTCTAAAAAGTTCACCAAAAAAGAATGTGACCCTGTCCTTGATGCTTTGGGTTTATTCAGAAAGCCGACAAGAAATCGGGGAATATACGGAGTCATTTGGAGCAGTTTATTTAAATAGGTTACATCAATTTTGCCCAGATATCTGTAAAGGTAAGCGTCAGGGTCAATGAGGTCGTCCCTGGCCGCCCTTTCAGCAAGGGGGGTTTTAGGGAATAAAGTCAGGTGTGAAAGGGAAATCACATATGGCTTTTTGAGCCTCGCCATGGAATCAATAGTCTCCATCATGTCGGCTTCGCTTTCATAAGGATTATCAACAATCATTTCAAAAAATGGTGCTGCCTTAACCTCTGAAAGAAGTTCCGCAGCCCGGATAACCGATGAGAAACGAATGTTTCTATCGTAAATCTCGAAATTCACTTGATCGCTGCCTGATTGGACCCCCATTAGAACCCAGCTCAGCCCGGCTTCTTTTAGCATAGTTAATTTTTCCCTGTTTATCATGGTGGGAATTGTACGAACCATAAACGGCAGATGTATATGTTTTTTATATTCACTGCAGAATTTTCTCATCCACTCATAGCTGTGGATAAAAAAACAATCATCCTCAATATTTATATACAGGACATGCGGATTTTTCTTTACTTCCCTGAGCTCACTTATAACGTTTTCTGCAGATCTTCGTCTGATTTTTTTCCCGTATACATTTGAAAGAAAAGAATTTCCGCAAAATGAACAGCGCAGCGGACAGCCCCTTGACGTCATTATCATATGGCTCAGGCCTGCATAAAGGGCATACTTACGGAACAAACGCGGGTTCCCGGCGAAATTAAAAATCCTGTTCTTATGAAAGACATAAAAATAATCCGGCAGATATTCCTGAAAAGGCAGGCTGTCAAGATTCTCCTCCGGCGGGCTGAGGGGTTTATCTATTAAGTTGCCCTTATTGTTAATCCATACATTGGGAATATCAGGAGGAACATCTCTGCCCTTATCACCAATATGATCCAACAGCGAGACAACAGTCTTTTCACCTTCCCCAATGCAAATATAGTCAGCATGCTTTAAACATTCATAAGGACTCATAGTAGGATGAACACCGCCCCAGATGATCGGAATCTGAAATTTCTGTTTTAAAAGACGCGTGATATTTTTAGCAGGAAAGAATTCAAAAGACATAAGGCTTATACCTATTAAATCCGGATTATATTTTCGGATAAAATCCTCTATAGCAGGACTTAAAGAAGGCTCCAGATAGCCCGGCAAAAGAAGAATAACGGCGTCATGTCCCTTATCCCTCACATTTGCTGCAATATATTTTGCAGCATTTACATTGGCATTAGACTGAAGAGAAATAAGCAGACACTTCATGAACCGAATTCCTTCCTTATAAAAGTTATAGCCTGAAAATATACAGAGCTTTATCTATAATGAGGTATCAGGCATTTAAATTGTTTTTTTAATTATGATGCAGCCAAAATCTGTAAGTCAAGACATAATACTTGACAGATTTAATAAACTATTATATTTTTAATTATATGCTCAGATTATCCACAAAGGGCCAATACGGCGTGCGCGCAATGTTTGAGATAGCAAAAAATTTTAAAAAAGGTCCCTTGTCCGTAAGAGAAATTGCAAAAAAACAGGGTGTCTCGGTTTCCTATCTTGAACAGTTACTCAATAAGCTTCGTAAATCGAGATTTATCAAAAGTCAAAGAGGTCCCGGCGGTGGATATCTCTTATTAAAAAAACCGGGGGAAATCAGTGTGGGAAATATTTTAAAAGCCCTTGAAGGTCCTATTGCTATTGCACATTGCCTCGACCCGTCAGCCAAAGAGTGTAACCGTATTGAAGGTTGTGTAGCGAGATTGCTGTGGAAATCGCTCGGTGAAAAAATAGAGCATTTTCTTGAGACTATCAGCCTTAAAGATTTATTAAAAGAAGAAGCAAAGATAAAGAGGTAAAACGTGGCAATTACAGAGGACTTTTCCAAATTGCAGGATAACATTAAACAGAAGTTTCTTGACAACCCTTTAAGGGCGGATACCACAACGGACATAATTTACATGATGTGTCCAATGCATCTGCTTACTATTCAGGAAAAAATAAAAGAACTGAAAATGGGCCAGGTACTCGCAATACTAACTGACTACGACGGAGCGCTTGAGGATATCCCTGAATGGTGTATTAAAACAGGAAATGAATTTCTGGGTACTTTTGAATCCCCGGAGTACTATACTTTTTATGTAAGGAAACTCAAGGAGATGGAATGAAAGAAATATATCTGGACCATGTAGCAACAAACCCTGTGCATCCGGAAGTCCTGGAGGCAATGCTGCCTTACTACAGGGAACACTTTGGAAACCCGTTAAGTATGTACGGCCCCGGTATGAAAGCACGGGATGCTATTGAAAACGCAAGGGAACAGACAGCATCCCTTATAAACTCGAAACCAAAAGAGATAATATTCACTTCAAGCGGAGCTGAGGCTAATAACTTTGCCCTAAAGGGCATTGCACTAGCCAATCAGAACAGGGGAAAACACATCATCGTCTCAAAAATTGAACATCATTCTGTTCTTAATTCAGTGCGCTTCCTTGAAAAATCAGGTTTTACGGTAACCTATCTGCCTGTTGACAAAAATGGTCTGGTTGACCCTGCAGCTGTTAAAAAGGCAATAATTAAGGAGACAACCCTGGTATCTATTATCCATGCATGTCCTGAAATTGGAACCATAGAACCTATTGCCGAGATCGGGGAAATTACAAAACAAAAAGGAATAATATTTCATACTGATGCTGTTGCATCTGCCGGCAATATTCCCGTTAACATCCATGCCCTTAACATTGACCTGCTGTCATGTGCCGCTCATCAGTTTTACGGACCAAAGGGGGCCGGTGCCCTTTTCATAAAGGAAGGGGTAAGAATAGTCCCACTGATTTACGGCGGTATTCAGGAAAGCGGCCGGAGGGCAGGAACAGAAAACGTCCCTGCAATTGTGGGCATGGGCAAGGCTGCAGAACTCGCTAAAAGAGACCTTCAGAAACGCATAAATCATGTTAAACCCCTTAGAGACAAATTCGTCAGCAATGCCCTGAAAACAGAAAAGGTCTTTCTTACGGGACATCCTGAGCAGAGACTGCCGGGTCACGCAAGTTTTGTAGTTGAGTATATAGAAGGCGAAGCAATGCTTTTAATGCTTGAGGCAAAAGGAATTTACGCTGCAAGCGGTTCTGCCTGCAGTTCAAAGGCCTTGAAATCATCACCTGTACTGCTGTCAATAGGGATACCTACACATCTTGCGCAAGGTTCGGTTGTCTTTACCCTCGGTGAAGGCACAAACGAAAAAGAAATAGATTATTTAAATGAATCTCTTCCTCAGATTATAAAGCGTCTAAGGGAAATATCCCCTTATTCCAAAGGATGGGAAGAAACGGAGGACCCAACATGTACAGTAAGCAAGTAATGGATCATTTTACAAATCCCAGGAACGTCGGTGAGATGCCTGATGCAGATGGCATAGGAACAAAAGGCAACCCGGTTTGCGGGGATGTAATGAAGATATTTATAAAAATTAAGGATAATAAAATAGTTGATGCCAAGTTTCAGACCTTTGGCTGCGGCGCTGCGATTGCAGTATCAAGCATCATAACTGAAATGGTCAAGAACAAGACACTTGATGAAGCGCTCAAAATATCAAAAGAGATAGTTGCTGAAGAGCTCGGGGGACTGCCCTCGCAGAAAACGCACTGTTCAAACCTGGGAGCTGACGCCCTTCACCAGGCAATATATGATTACAGACAAAAAAAGGAAAGCAAATGAAAACCATATCTCTTGGTTACTCGCCCTGCCCTAACGACACCTTTATATTTTACGGACTGACTCATGAAAAGGTTGATACAAAAAATCTGAAATTTAAAGAAATCCTGCTCGATGTTGAAACTCTGAATCAAAAGGCCATGAACACTGAACTGGATTTAACTAAAATCTCTTATCATGCATTCGGACATGTACGCAAGAAATACTGCCTGCTGAGGGCTGGAAGCGGACTTGGCAGGGGATGCGGGCCGCTTATAGTAGCAAAAAATGAATATGCACTGGAAGACCTGCGAGATAAAAAAATCGCAATTCCCGGCAGGTTGACCACAGCCTATCTTCTCCTGCAGCTTTTTGATCCAGCCTTCAGCTCCCCTGATAATTCTACAAATCTGATAGCAATGCCCTTTAATAAAATCATTCATGCAGTCGCAAATGACGAAGTAGATGCCGGCCTGATAATACACGAAAGCAGATTTACATATCCCTCATATGGATTAAAACAAATAACAGACCTCGGAGTCTGGTGGGAAAAACAGACAGGTCTCCCTATCCCCCTCGGCGGTATCATTGCTCAGCGCTCTCTTGGTGACGGCCTGCATAAGAAGGTCAATAAAATCATAAAAAAAAGCATTGAATATGCCTTTAACAATCGGGCTGAGCCGATGAACTACATCAAAGAACACTCACAGGAGCTCTCTGAAGACGTCATTAACCAGCATATAAACCTCTATGTTAATGACTATTCCATTGATGTCGATGAGGAAGGTGAAAAGGCAGTAAAAGAACTTTTATCAAGAGCAGAAGACGCAGGAATTATTCCTAAGTCAAAACAACCGATTTGGGGACTGTCCCAGATTTACGGACGGAGCAAAGCGGAGTCGTAGAATCGTGACTGTCCCCCGAAATTTCTCAAAATTATCGAGGTCCGACTTCGATAATTCGAATCCTGTTTTCTGAATTTAAAATAGAATTACCGTGATTTACAGGAGAGCAGTTCATTAGTAAAACCACTCTGTTTTAAGTTATAATTCCACTGTGAAAAATAAACCTCTTGCGGCTATTGATATAGGCACAAATACATTCAGACTTTTAATTGCAGAAGTTCAGCACAGCGCCAAAAGGAACAGTTATAAAATCAAAGAAATCAGGTCCGACAGGATAATTACAAGACTTGGCGAAGGAGTATCTGAAAGCGGCCTGATTAATAAAAAAGCTATGGCCAGAGGTTTATCCGCTCTTAAAAAATTCGGCAATATTATATCCTGCAATCGAGTTTATAAAACGACAGCATTAGCAACAAGCGCTCTAAGGGATGCTAAAAACAGCCCCGAGTTTTTAAAAAAAGTTAAGGAAGCTTCAGGGCTTGAGATAAAAATAATCAGCGGCAGAGAAGAGGCAAAAAAAACAGCATCAGGCATGATGACAGGGATTAACCTGCCTGAAACAGTCCTCATGGCTGATATTGGAGGCGGGAGCATGGAACTCATCTTAACGAGACAGAAAAGGCCTTTATTGTCTCGCAGTATAAATCTCGGTATTGTTCATCTGGCAGACAAATACATGATAAACGATCCGCCGAAGAAGAAAGATTTGGCTCAAATGGAAAAAGAGATTTTTCGGAAAATCATATCAATAACCAAACCTTTTAAAAAACTCTTTTCTAAAAATACTGTTTTTATAGGAACAGCAGGCACTGTTACAACATTAGCGGCTATAACACTGCACCTTACCAGATTTAACCGCAACAAGATTCATAATTCAAAAATTCCAATAAAAAAAATAAGGAATATTTTCAATGATATATCTGCTATAACCAGGAAGCAGAGGGCAAAATACCATCCGTTTGAACCGGCGCGGCTTGACATAATAGTTCCTGGAACCTTTATACTTCTTAAATTAATGGAGACCTTTGGTTTTAAAGAAGTTATAGTAAGCGATTACGGTCTAAGAGAAGGAATACTCCTGGATATTTACAGGAGGTCTCTGGAAGATTCAAAAAAAATATCAGAGTCCAAGGTATGATGAAAAAAATTACCAGAAGACCCGAAAGCCTGAAACATGCGCCCTTCCGTTTCTGTACAGGCTGTGGACATGGACTTCTCCATAAAATGATCGCTGAAATAATTGATGAATTCGACATGAGGGGAAAAACAATTGGTTTTGCTCCTGTGGGCTGCGCTGTTTTTGCTTATGACTATTTTAATTTTGATGTAATAGAAGCTGCTCACGGAAGACCTCCTGCCGTAGCTACTGCGATAAAGCGACTCCTGCCAGACAGACTGATTTTTACCTATCAGGGAGATGGCGACCTCGCTGCCATAGGCACGTCAGAAATAATACATGCGGCCAATAGAGGGGAGAATTTCAGCGTAGTTTTTGTAAATAACGCCACGTATGGTATGACAGGCGGACAGATGGCTCCCACAACACTTTTGGGGCAAAAAACAACTACCACAGTAAATGGCAGAACAGAAAACTCAGAAGGTCATCCCATTAAAATATCCGAGATGCTTTCCACTCTTGATGGAGTAAGCTTTATATGCAGGACCTCATTAGACACCCCCCCAAATGTAATAGCCACAAAAAAGGCAATTAAAAAAGCCTTTCAATACCAGATTGACGGCAAGGGGTTCAGTCTTGTTGAGGTGCTCTCGCCCTGTCCAACAGACTGGGGGATGAGTCCTGAAGAATCCCTGTCATGGATGAAGAAAGACATGATTCCTGTCTTTCCCATTGGTGTGATTAAAGATAAATTCAAAGAAATGAGAAATGAAAAATGATTTACAACTAATAATTGCAGGGTTTGGAGGACAGGGGATACTATTTGCAGGTAAACTGCTGACCCACTCTGCCATGCTTGAAGGCAGACATGTAACAGGTTTTCCCTCTTACGGAGCTGAGATAAGGGGTGGAATTGTTAACTGCACGGTAATAATTTCAGACGAGATGATTGGCTCTCCCATAATCCACAGCCCCAACTCGCTTCTGGTTATGAACCAGGCCTCCAGGGAAAGATTTGAGTCCCAGCTTAAACCACGCGGATTATTTATAATGAATACCTCATTAATTAAAGACCCTGCCAATCGTACAGATATTGAAATAATCGGGATAAACGCAACTGATATAGCTGAAGAACTTGGCAACAGCAATGTAGCAAACATGGTAATGCTTGGGGCACTTATTGGAAGAACAGGAATTATTAATACCGAAACAATTTTCAGTGCCATGAAGGAAGTAATTCCAAAACACAGAAAAAATATAATCCAGTTGAATGAAACGGCATTCAAAAAAGGAGTAGCCCACATTACACATAATGTGTAGAATGATATAACAGAGAATTTACTTTTCACTCATTCCTGTCTGCCGACAGGCAGGCTCGTCCCGAAGTATCGTCCCGATGCATCGGGAGAGGTTTTCGCTTGGCACCGAAAAAAACCGTTCAAAGTTAATTCTGTGTTATATCTTAATATTGTATTCGTAAAATTCATAAATTAAGAGGAGTAGAGGAAATTGCAAGTTAAAAAAGCCACAGTCAAAGACGCAAAATTAATACATTCCCTCGTAAATAATTCTGCAAAAAAAGACGAGATGCTTCCACGTTCATTAAATGAGGTTTATGAAAATATACGCGACTTTTTTATCTGCAGGGATAAAGGAAAAATCATAGGTGTAGCTGCCCTTCATATCCTGTGGTCAGACCTTGCAGAAATAAGGTCTGTTACTGTATCAAAAGAATATCAAGACAGGGGTATAGGCAGAAAACTGATAGCACAATGTTTAAAAGAGGCAAAAGCGCTTGGTATCAGAAGAGTCTTCGCTCTTACTTATAATCCGTCTTTTTTTAAAAAATTCGGGTTTAAAAATATAGATAAAAACACCCTTCCGCAAAAGATATGGGGCGATTGCCTTAAATGTCCAAAGTTTCCTGAATGTGACGAAACAGCAGTGATAAAGACACTTCGTTAAACAACGCAGATGATCACAGAAGACGTTAAGCGCCCACCTAAAAAAACAGATGACCGCAGATATATCCAGAAGCTGGTCTTTACCCCGGCGGATTCGCCGAGGCGAAAAAGTCGGGGCTTTCAGCCAGCATCCATGTAAGAACTAAAACTTTGTCTATGGGACAACTTCAATCAAAATGTTAACAATTTCCTGAAAGAGTGGTTGTCAAATCCTCTCCAGCAATTCAAGATTTCACTGGTTAATGCTTAATATTTTATCTATTTTCTGTAGTGATTATGGTGGTTACCTGGTATTGACTTTTCAACCAGAAGCGTATTAAAACGTAACAGTAATCCTGGATGTATAATTATCATTGCATAATTGGTCTATTTATGTATATCATTGCAAATATCATGATATACAGTTAGTCAATCTATGCCTTAAAAAACCTCGGGGTCTGGGGCAGAGCCCCGGCACAAAAAGAAAGGAGAAGAACAATGAAAAAGACAATTGTTGTACTTGCCGCGCTGTTAATGCTGTTCGCCGGAGCACAACAGGCGCAGGCAGTGAACTTCTGGGTCGAATACGGCGCGGTATTCGAGCCTAACGACGTTCCATTTACCATAGGGTGGATGGAGGGTGATTTCCAGTTTTTCGCCGAAATGAAAAACAGCAGCGGCAAAGTTACTGGCTATGTTTCCCTTGCCGACCCGAGACCCAGCCCCGAAGTTTTACCGGGGGGCGGTTATACGGACAGCTTCGGGTTCGACCTTGACATCAACCCTGGAGAAGTTATCAATATTTTCGCGAGTTTCGAAGGATGGGCCGGCGCCATTGACCCCAAGGACAACGGTTATCCTGTGTACGCCTTCGACCAGGGAGTTACATCCGTGGCCGATGACCCTGGCAAGGCTCCACTGGCGTTCGCAGGGGCGGTCAGCCTGGCCGACCCGAGACCAAGCCCGAGGACACTTCCCCTGTTTGGGTTCACCAGCCCCGGAGTAGGGGTTGGCGGCTTGACTATAACCATGGCCCCTGTACCAGAGCCTTTGACTCTGATATCCGTACCGGGTTCAATTTGGACTTGGGCAGATCGCATCAACGATTCCGGTACTATTGCAGGGAGTTACATGGACGACACTGGCGCTATGTACGGCTATACTTACGACGGCAGCACGTACACGTCACTCAGCGTCCCCGGCGCCGAGGCGACTTTTGCACCGGGTATCAACAATTCAAACGTTGTAACGGGATACTACTGGAACCCGGGTTCCTATGATTTTCATGCTTACATTTATAACGGCAGCGAATACACCCTACTCGACGTGCCCGGGGCTTCGAGTACGATAGCATACGGCATTAACGAAGCGGGTCATGTCGTCGGTTCTTCATATACCGGCAACCAATGGTTGGCAACGACTGCATATATTTACGACGGCGCCGATTATACATCGCTCGTATTTCCAGGCGCGGTAGGTACCCATGCACTCGACATCAACAATAAAGGTGACGTTGTCGGGGCATATTATGACGGTACGACCTATCACGGCTACCTGTTCGACGGCAGGACAGGAGCGTATACAACAATAGATGTAGCCGGCGCAGCGGATACATACGCCTATGGCATCAACAATTCCGGCGATATCGTAGGGTATTACGTCGACGGAACCGGCGTATGGTACGGTTTCCTTTATGACGGCAGCGCGTACACCACGTTCGACTTTGGCGATGATACATACGGCGAGTATACATACGCCAGTGGCATCAACAGCAGGGGCGATATCGTCGGAGGTATCGGGGATCCGGGAACCGGTATATGGATTGGTTATTTTTTACAACGTCCACCGCAGTGCCGGAATCCTCAAAGCTCTTGTTTCTAGTCTCCGGCCTTTTCGGTCTCGGCCTGTTCAGGAGGATGAGAAGGGAAGGATAGAAAAAAAACAGTGTCATTCTGAGCGAAGAATCTCATCAATCAGTTGTTGGGATCCTTCACTTCCGCTCAGGATGACATTATTCACCCCCACCTGCGCCTCCCCCCTCATAACCTAAAGGTCACGCAAAGAGGGAGGGAGTTTTGTTGAGACCCTCCTTACCGAGATAAAATCAAGCCAAGAGAAGAAGGGGTC
>JAZFSN010000051.1:0-40547 GCA_036446195.1 Thermodesulfovibrionia bacterium
GATGGTGATGCCGGGTGACAATGTAACGCTGACAATAGATCTGATAGCGCCAATAGCAATGGAGAAGGAAGTGAGGTTTGCGATAAGAGAGGGCGGAAGGACAGTGGGTGCCGGAGTTGTTATAGAGGTTATTGAATAAAACATGAAACTGAAACCAGGGACTGGAAATAAGGGAAAATGAGAGAAAAGGTAAGAGTGAACTTGAAGGCATACGACTGCAGGCTGCTCGACCAGTCTGTGAAGGAAATAGTGGAAACTGTTAAGCGGACAGGTGCAAAGGTCTCAGGCCCTGTGCCACTTCCGACAAAAATTCACAAGATTACAGTCCTAAGGTCTCCACATGTAGATAAAAAGTCAAGGGAGCAATTTGAAATAAGAACTCATAAGAGACTAATAGATATACTGGATCCAACACCTCAGACTGTTGATGCCCTTATGAAACTTGACCTTGCCGCAGGTGTTGATGTAGAGATAAAGTTATGAAAGGCATACTTGGAAAAAAGGTAGGTATGACACATCTATTTTCTGAAGACGGACGTGTTGTACCTGTTACAGTTATAGAGGCCGGACCCTGTAAGGTAGTCCAGTTGAAGAGGGTAGAGAGTGACGGCTATTCAGCTGTTCAGATAGGCTTTGACGAAATAAAAAAAGAAAAAAATATCCCAAAGGGCCGTTTGGGGCATTTTAAAAAAATATCCCTTCCTCCATATCGTTTTTTGAGAGAAATAAAAATGGAGGGGCTTAAGGTTGGTGATGATATTGCTGTGGATATTTTCGATAAAGGTGAAAAGGTTTTAGTTACAGGGGTGTCAAAAGGTAAAGGGTTTCAGGGTGTAATGAAGAGGCATAATTATAAAGGAGGCCCCGGCTCTCACGGTTCTATGTTTAATAGAGCACCCGGCTCAATAGGACAAAGTTCTTTTCCATCAAGAGTCTGGAAGAATAAGGGCATGCCGGGACATATGGGTGACGAAAAGGTAACTACAAAGAATATAGAGGTTGTAGATATAAGGGAAGAGCAGAATCTTCTTATTGTCAAGGGCTCTGTCCCGGGGGCTAATGGCGGCTACCTTATAATAAGGTCGGTCGGAGCGATTCTTCGGTCGAAACGATTAAACTCCGACTCGCTTTGAGAATCGGTCAGTAATTAGGATTATAAATGGCTCAGTTAGAAATATTAAATAAAGATAACAAGCCGGTAGGCAAGGTTGACCTGCCGTCAGATATATTTGGCGTTGAAGTTAAAAAGTGGGTGCTGCATGAAGTTGTCCGCAACTATCTTGCTAATCAAAGGCAGGGCAATGCAGTTACTAAAACAAGGGGTCTTGTCAGCGGCGGGGGCAGGAAACCTTACAAACAGAAAGGTACGGGCAGGGCAAGGGCAGGAAGTAACCGTTCCCCATTGTGGAAAGGCGGAGGTACAGTTTTTGGTCCTTTGCCAAGAGACTATTCGTATAAACTTCCGAAAAAGGTAAAATGGGCGGCGCTTGGAGCAGCTTTCTCGGCTAAATTTGCCGACGGGGCAATTGTGGTGATAGAAAACCTGCTATTGTCAGAGCCAAAGACAAAGGACCTTGTTGTCTTGATAAAGGGACTCGGACTTAGTAATGTTTTGATTATATTATCAGAGGATAATAAGACGATCAGGCTTTCGGCAAGAAATATTCCAAATGTGGATGTTGCAATAGTGGGCAGACTGAATGTTTATGAGGTGCTGGTTCATGAGAAACTTCTCATGACCCGGGGGGCAGTAGAGCGAATGAAAGAGGTGTACCTGGATTGAAGACTTTATATAATGTCCTTGTGAGCCCGCTTTTAACAGAAAAAGGAACAAAGCTTAAAGAAGAGGACAATAAAGTGATGTTCAGGGTGGCAAGAGATGCCAACAAGATAGAGATAAAAAAAGCGGTTGAGGAAATATTTAAGGTAAAGGTAGACCGTGTCGCTACGATGAATTACAGAGGTAAGAAGAAACGTCTGGGAAAGCACGAAGGGAGAAGGTCTGACTGGAAAAAGGCTATAGTTAAACTTAAAAAAGGGGAAAAGCTGGATTTCATTGAAGGAGTATAGGAATATAAATGGCTGTAAAAAAATATAAACCGACATCACCAGGTTCTCGTTTTAAGAGTGGATTTGATTTTTCTGAAATAACAGAGACAAAGCCGTACAAGGCGCTTTTACGGCCTCTTAAGAGAAGTGGCGGTAGAAACAACTCAGGACGTATTACTGTAAGGCGCAGAGGCGGCGGCCATAAAAGGTCTTACAGGATTATAGATTTTAAACGCAATAAATTCGGTATCCCGTCTGTTGTTGAATCTATAGAGTATGATCCTAACAGGTCTGCAAGGATAGCTTTGCTTAGATATGCGGATGGTGAAAGGAGATATATACTCTGGCCTGTAGGTATCAAGGTTGGTGACTCGCTAGTTTCAGGTCCTGACTCAGAGATAAATACCGGCAATGCTCTGCCCGTATGGAATATTCCGGTGGGAACAATAATTCACAATGTCGAAATTTGGCCCGGGCAGGGAGGCAAATTTGCAAGGAGCGCTGGCAATTCTGCCCAGCTTATTGCAAAAGAAGCAAAGTTCTGCCATATAAAATGTTCATCAGGAGAAGTCAGGCTTATTCCGTCTGTATGTATGGCTACAATTGGTCAGGTTGGAAATGCTGAGTGGGAAAACATTTCTTTTGGTAAAGCTGGCAGGAGTCGCTGGCTTGGCAAGAGGCCTAAAGTAAGGGGTGTTGCGATGAATCCCGTAGACCATCCGCTTGGCGGCGGGGAAGGTAAAAGTTCAGGCGGGAGGCCACCTGTTTCTCCATGGGGCAAGCCGGAAGGCATTAAAACAAGAAAAAACAAGAGGACTAACAGATTAATTGTCAGACGAAGGAAGTCAAAAAAATAAAATTAAATATCAAAAATCAGTCCTGAAACATCGGGATGTAATTTTTTATAGGAGAATATTTTGCCCAGATCTCTAAAAAAAGGACCGTACGTAGATGCAAAGCTTGCTAAACGGATTCAAATAATGAATGAGTCCGGGGGGAAGAGGATTCTTAAAACATGGGCAAGGAGATCTACAATAGTTCCAGAATTTATAGGACATACCTTTGCAGTGCATAATGGCAGGAAATTTATTCCTGTTTATATAACTGAGAATATGGTTGGCCACAAGCTGGGAGAATTTTCACCAACAAGGACATTCAAGGCACATTCGGGCACTAAAAAGACAGGGGTATCAACTCCGGCTAAAGGGCAAAAATAAATTTTAGAGGTAATCTTTAATGGAATCAAAGGCTATACTGAAATTTGCACGGGTTTCACCAAGAAAAGTAAGGAGGATTACTAACTTAATAAAGGGCAAAAAGGCGGGTGATGCCCTTATAAGCCTTAGATTTTTTCCACACAGCTCAGCGAAAATTGTAGGGAAAATTTTAAAATCGGCTATAGCTAATGCTGAGCAAAAGAAGGTGGCAGATCCTGAATCGATGACAATAGTAAATGCTGTTGTGGAACAGGGGCCTACCATGAAGAGAATGATGCCCCGTGCCATGGGCAAAGCGGATATTATAAAGAAGAGGACAAGCCATATAAAATTACAATTGGAAGAAGGAAAGGATTAGGAGGTAGATTTTGGGTCAGAAGACAAATCCAATAGGGAATAGATTAGGGATAACAAGAACATGGGATTCAAGGTGGTTTGCCAAAAAAGATTATTCAACATTTCTACATGAGGATTTAAGGATTCGTAAACTTATAAAAGAAAAACTCTTTCATGCGGGTATTGCTAAAGTGGAAATTGAGAGGGCCGGGCAAAAAGCAAGGATAATTATACATACGGCAAGACCTGGAATAATTATAGGCAAAAAAGGCAGTGAGGTTGACAAGCTTAAAAAAGATTTAGAAAAATTTACAGGAAAACAGGTAAGTCAGCTGAGTATAGATATAAAAGAGATAAGGAAACCAGAGCTTGATGCCCAGTTAGTGGCAGAGAATATTGCCCTTCAGCTGGAAAAAAGGGTTGCTTTCAGGAAAGCAATGAAAAAGGCTGTTGCCACGGCAAGACGGTTTGGTGCTTTGGGAATACGTGTAGCCTGTGCCGGTCGGCTTGCTGGTTCCGAGATAGCCCGATCAGAATGGTATAGGGAAGGAAGGGTTCCATTACATACATTCAGGTCTGATATAGACTATGGCTTGACCGAGGCGAAAACAACCTATGGGAGAATCGGAGTTAAGGTCTGGATATACAAGGGTGATGTTCTGCAGGAATTACAAACACCTAAATCAGACGGGGGCGAAAATATAGCTTAAAGTTTTTAGCTGTTTGTGTTTAGTTTTTAGTCTATGTCCCGTAGGGACTAACAACTAATAACAAATAACTGATAACTAAGTTTAGGGATTGTTATGTTAATGCCAAAGAAAGTTAAATTCAGGAAAATGATGAAGGGCCGTATGAATGGGAAGGCTTACAGGGGGGCTGATGTATCCTTTGGCGAGTACGGATTAAAGGCTCTGGAGCCTGGCTGGGTTTCGAACCGCCAGATTGAATCTGCAAGAATTGCAATCGCAAGACATGTAAAAAGAGGATGTAAACTCTGGATCAGGATATTCCCTGATAAGCCCTTGACAAAAAAGCCAGCTGAGACAAGGATGGGGAAAGGCAAGGGAACCCCCGAGTCATGGGTTGCTGTTGTTAAGCCGGGGAGAGTACTTTATGAGATTTCAGGAGTTACTGAAGAAGTAGCGCGTGAAGCTCTCCGTCTTGCTTCATATAAGCTTCCGGTTGCGACGATATTTCTTAAGAGGGGTAAAATTATATGAAAAAACCCTCTGAATTAAGGGCATTAACCATTGAAGAGCTGAGACAGGAAGAAATAAACCTGAGAAAAGAGCTTTTTAATCTAAGATTTCAAAAGACTACAGGTGAAATTGAGAATCCTATGATGATAAAACAGGTAAGAAGAGGGATAGCAAGAGTTTTGACGGTAATAAATGAAAAGACTCCGGTTCACTCAGCTGAATCGTTAAAAGTGGAGAATCAGTAGTTTTTAACTTGTAACCTTAAACTTGAGAAGGAAACATGCCAAGAAAAATTTATACAGGTGAAGTTGTAAGCGATAAAATGGATAAAACAATTGTGGTGGCTGTTAAAAGATTTATGCAGCATCCAACCTATAAAAAAACCATAAAAAAGATTACAAAGTTCAAGGCGCATGATGAGGCGAACAGGTTTAAGGTTGGTGATAAGGTTTCGATTGTTGAGTCTAAACCTCTCAGCAAGGATAAGAGGTGGAGAGTTCTTGAGGTTATTGAAAGGTAAAACAGATGATTCAACCACAGACCATATTAGCAGTTGCGGATAATTCAGGGGCAAAAAAAGTTCAGTGTATTAAGGTTACGGGTAGTTCTTATAGAAGATACGCGAGGATAGGCGATGTAGTAGTTGTAAGTGTAAAAGAGGCTTTACCTGTGGGTGAGGTTAAAAAGGGGTCCGTTGCGAAAGGCGTTGTGGTAAGGACCAGGAAAGAGACGAGGAGACCTGACGGTTCGTATATAAGATTTGATCAAAATGCGGTTGTCCTTATAAACGCAGAGGGTGATCCAATTGGCACAAGGATATTTGGGCCTGTGGCAAGGGAGCTTCGATGGAAGGCGTTTATGAAAATTGTATCCCTTGCTCCAGAGGTCCTATAAGACATCCTGTAAAGAGGGATGATCAAGTATAAGAATTATACTAGGAGAAAATATGGGATTAGGTATCAAGAAAGATGATATAGTGATGTTAATAGCTGGAGATGAAAAGGGTAAGAGGGGAAGAGTGCTTACAGTTTACCCAAAAAAACAAAAGGTTTTAATCGAAAAGCTTAATATTATAAAAAGACACATGAAGCCCAGCAAGAAGTATTCCCAGGGAGGAATTATAGAGAAAGAGGCGCCCATTCACAGGTCAAAAGTGATATTGGTTTGTTCTAAATGTAATAAACCAACAAGGATAGGACAGAAAATTCTTGAGAGCGGGTCAAAAGTTAGAACATGCAGGAAGTGCAAAGAGGTTCTGGATTAACAGGAAAGATGGCTAAATTAAAAGAGAAATACAGGACAGAAATAGTGCCAACTCTTATGAAGGAGTTCTCGTACAAGAATATAATGCAGGTGCCTAAACTCAAAAGTATCGTTCTTAACGTTGGAATGGGTGAAGCCCTCCAGAATATAAAACTCCTGGACGCTGCAGCGGTAGAGCTTGCGACTATAACGGGGCAGAAAGCTGTTATTACAAGGGCAAAGAAGTCAATAGCCGGTTTTAAGCTTAAAAAAGATATGCCTGTTGGTTGTAAGGTAACTTTGAGGGGCAACAGGATGTATGAGTTTCTTGACAAATTTATTAGTATGGCATTACCCAGAATAAGGGATTTCAGAGGTGTTCCGGATAAGGCATTTGACGGCAGGGGAAATTATGCATTTGGAGTTAAAGAACAGATAATATTCCCGGAAATTAATCATGACAAGATTGCAAGTATTTATGGTATGGATGTGGTGATTGTGACTTCGGCTAACACAAATGAGGAGGGTAAGGCCCTTCTCAGGCATTTAGGAATGCCTTTTAGTTAAATTTTAATGCTTTCTATCTTATGTAGAAAGGGCAGAGTATTTTATGGCAAAAAAGTGTTTGATAGAAAAGGCTAAAAGGCCGCCAAAGTTTAAAGTGAGGGCATACAATAGATGCCCCCTATGTGGCAGACCCAGAGCTTTCCTGAGAAGATTTGGAATGTGCCGGATATGTTTCCGGGAGCTGGCCCTCAAAGGGCAGATACCTGGAGTGGTAAAATCGAGCTGGTAAAACCGTTGTCATTTTTTAAAAAATAAAAAACAAAAAAAAGAGGCTAGTTTTAACATGATGACAGATCCCATTGCAGATATGCTTACGAGAATCAGAAACGCTAATATGATTAGTGCGGAAAAGGTAGATATCCCTGCTTCGAAATTAAAAATTGAGATGACAAAAATACTTAAAGAAAAGGGATTTATTAAAGGTTACAAGGTTTTAAAAGATAAAAAGCAGGGCA
The DNA here is from genome assembly GCA_036446195.1 of Thermodesulfovibrionia bacterium. Lineage (GTDB taxonomy): Bacteria > Nitrospirota > Thermodesulfovibrionia > UBA6902 > BMS3Bbin08 > JAZFSN01. Next base: position 7,066 of record JAZFSN010000051.1, read on the forward strand.
TTTTGCGAATATCGATGAAATATGTTGCTGGCGGCGAAAAGGTAATATCAGGAATTAAAAAAATAAGCAAGCCCGGCAGAAGAGTATATGTAGATAAAGAAGAGATACCAAAGGTTATGGGAAATTTTGGAATAGCGATCCTCTCAACATCGCGGGGGATACTTTGTGATGAAAGTTGCGTGCGCGAGGGGATAGGTGGAGAGGTTTTGTGCTATATATGGTGAGAAACACAGATGATCACAGATGTATCTGTCTACGACTCGTAGATCGGTCATCCCTGCCTGCCGGCAGGCAGGTGTATCTTTTTATCTGTGCTAATCTGTGTTTTTTAAGGGAGTTAGGATGTCAAGGATTGGACAAAAACCAGTAAATATACCTAAGGGAGTAGATGTCAAAATTAATGGCGGCATAATTACTGTTAAAGGTTCAAAAGGCGAGCTTAAATGGGATTTTCCACCTGATTTAAAGGTTTCTATTCAGAATGAAGTCCTTATAGTGGAGAGACCTTCTGATATAGTAAAATTGAAGGCCTTACACGGTTTAACCAGGAATATTATCTCGAACATGGTTGACGGTGTAACCAATGGATATCAAAGAGTCCTTGAGATTTCTGGAGTAGGCTACAAGGCTCAGGTTCAGGGTAGGAAAATGGTCTTGGCTCTTGGATATTCTTATCCTGTTAAATTTCAACTTCCCGAGGGCATAACTGCGGAGGTTGATTCAAAACAGACCAATATAACCCTTAAGGGAATAGATAAACAGTTAATCGGGCAGGTTGCAGCAGACCTAAGGTCATTGAGACCGCCTGACGCTTATAAAAGAAAGGGCATTCGATATGCCGGCGAGAAAGTTAAACTAAAGGCGGGCAAGGCGGGGAAAAAATAGCAAATAGCTATTAGCAATAAACTTAACCGGAAGCTAATTGCTTTGCTGGCTGGTTAGTTGACGAATTGTATACACTAAGTGATTCTGCGATCCATTGGGTGTAAAGGGGGAAAAATTGAGAGGCAGTAAGCAAGAGGCTAAACACAGACGCCATGAAAGGATTAGAAATAAAATTTATGGTACGTCTGAAAGACCGAGGCTAAATGTATTTAAAAGCCTCAAACACATATATGCTCAGATAATAGATGATTCATCGGGCAATACTATTGTTTCTGCTGCCAGCATCGATAAGGAACTCAGGGAAAAGCTTAATAAGGGAGGGAATATCGAAGCAGCGGGAAGAGTGGGAGATTTAGTTGCTCTAAGGGCTATAGGTAAGGGGATTAAAAAAGTAGCATTTGATAGAGGAGGATACCTTTACCACGGGAGAATAAAAAAACTTGCTGACGCAGCAAGAGGGGCAGGACTTGAATTTTGAGATTCTGATTTCACAGATTTAAAAAATCGGTGTAATCAGGTTTAATGAATATTAAATCAGGAGGTTATGTGGGTAGAATTGATGCGGAAAGACTCAGTCTTAAAGATAAAGTCATATATATAAACAGGGTCGCCAAGGTTGTTAAAGGCGGCAGGCGTTTTTCGTTTAGTGCGCTTGTTGTGGTGGGCGATGGTGATGGGCATATAGGTTTTGGTAAAGGAAAGGCTAAGGAAGTCCCTGAGGCTATAAGAAAGGCGATTGAACATGCAAAGAGAAACCTTATGAAAGTCCCTGTAAAAGACGGCTCAATCCCTCATCAGATAACGGGCAGGTACGGTGCTGGAAGGGTGGTTATGAAACCTGCTCCTGAAGGAGTAGGTCTTATTGCAGGAGGTCCCGTAAGGGCTATAATGGAGGTTGTAGGTATACATAACATTGTTACCAAGTCTCTTGGCACTCACAATCCATTTAATACCGTAAGGGCTACATTTGATGGATTTACCAAACTTAAAGACTCAGAAAGCGTTATGAAAAGGACAGGAAAGGCTGAGGAAGAATAGAGAAATATTAAATATAAAATGAAAGTAAAGATAACATTAAAACGGAGCTTTATTGGTAAATGCAAAAAACACAGGAGAATTCTTGAGTCCCTGGGTTTGAGAAGGCTCAATCAGAGCGTCATGCATAATGATATACCCTCTGTGACAGGTATGGTTGATAAAGTTTCCCATATGGTTGAAATGGTCAGATTAAAGGAACAGGAAGCCAGGAAATTAAAAAATGAGGAAATCAGAAAAAAATAATTTGTCGATTACCTGTAGAGGAGAAATAAATGAGATTATCTGATTTATCGCCAATGCGGGGAAGCAGAAAGAAGAAGAAAAGAGTTGGAAGAGGTCCTGGTTCAGGTCATGGTAAAACCTCGTGCAGGGGACATAAAGGCCAGAAATCAAGGTCTGGTGGCGGGACAAGACCGGGTTTTGAAGGCGGACAGATGCCTTTACATAGACGACTGCCCAAAAGAGGATTTAGAAATATTTTTAAAAAACAGTATGCAATCATAAATCTTAAAGTTTTAAATGAAATCTCAGACCCTGTAATTACGCCTGAAGTTATAATTGAAAAAGGATTTATAAAAAGTATTAAGGACGGAGTCAAGATTTTAGGGGTCGGAGAAATAAAAAAACCACTTAATGTGAAGGCCCATGCCTTTAGTGCCTCTGCTAAAGAAAAAATACTCAAAAGTGGCGGAAGTGCAGAAATAATCAAAAGTGCAAAATCCAAAACATAAAGCAAAAAAATCTTTTATTTTCAATAATTATCTGTTAATCCTTAACTTTTTACTTTAATATTTTTTATGGGTATTATTAACAGTTTTAAAAATATATTCAAGATAGTAGAGCTCAAAAACAGGGTTTTGTTCACCTTTGCCCTGCTTGCTGTTTACAGAATAGGTGCCCACATTCCTACGCCCGGTATTAATGGCGAAGAATTAAGCAAGTTTCTTACAGAACAAGGTGGGGCGCTTATGGGTTTTTTTGATATGTTTACCGGCGGGGCTCTATCGAGAGTGACTATTTTTGCTCTCGGAATAATGCCGTATATAAGCGCCTCTATTATTTTACAGCTCCTGACTGTTGTAATCCCTGCTCTTGGAAGGCTTGCCAAAGAAGGGGAAAGGGGCAGAAAGAAGATTACGCAGTATACAAGGTATGGAACCGTTGTGATAAGTGCAATCCAGTCTTTTGGTATTTCTGTCGGTATTGAAGGGATGAGCCAGGGGGCTTTTGTGCAGACTCCCGGCTGGTCTTTCAGGCTTATGACCATGATTACCCTGACCTCAGGGACTGCCTTTATCATGTGGCTTGGAGAACAGATAACAGAGCGCGGTATTGGTAACGGTATATCTCTTATAATCTTTGCAGGTATAGTATCGAGGTTCCCAAATGCAGTTATAGATACGACAAGACTAGTCAGTATTGGTGAACTGCATCTTTTTTTATTGATAGCCCTGGTAATTGTGATGATAGCAGTTGTTGGTATTATTGTTTTTGTAGAGCGCGGACAGAGAAAAATTCCTATCCAATATGCGAAAAGGGTTGTAGGTAGAAAGGTATACGGCGGGCAGAGCACGCATCTGCCGCTCAAGGTGAATACCGCAGGTGTTATACCACTGATATTTGCATCATCAGTCATAATGTTTCCTGCTACTATTGCCAGCTTTATAGCAATACCGTGGGTTCAGGCTATGGCAGGACAGCTTGCCCCGGGGACATTGTTTTATACGCTAATCTATGTCGGAATGATTTTCTTTTTCTGTTATTTTTATACGGCTATAATCTTTAATCCAGTTGACATAGCAGACAATTTGAAGAAATATGGAGGCTTTATTCCTGGGATAAGACCCGGGCAGATGACATCTGAATATATTTACAGGGTTCTTGCAAGGATTACATTTGGAGGTGCAGTATATCTATCGGTAGTAGCTATATTGCCAGATATCTTAAGTGGTTATTTTAATGTTCCTTTTTATTTTGGGGGGACATCGCTTCTTATAGTTGTAGGTGTAGCCCTTGATACTGTTTCACAGATAGAGTCTCATTTAATAACCCGTTCCTACGAAGGTTTTCTTAAAAAAGGAAAGATTCGTGGAAGGCGCGGATAGCTCGTTATTTGTTATACGTACTAAGGAAAGAGCGTAAACATTACGTATCTGTCCAAATAACGAATAACCTATAACGAATAACGGTTGTTGATTTTGGTATTTGGGTTTAATTATTGATAGTTCTTAAGTCACAGGATGAGATTAAAAAAATAGGTGAAGCATGTCTTATTGTAGCAGAGACGCTTGAGGGTATAAAGAAGATTGTAGTTCCCGGGATTACCACTGAGGAGCTTGACAGGTTTGTGGAATCCTTTATCGTATCTAAAAACGCAACCCCGGCCTTTAAGGGGTACAGGGGTTATCCTGCAAGTCTTTGTGCCTCTATAAATGAAGAGGTTGTCCATGGAATTCCTTCCTCAGCAAAGTTGAAAGAGGGAGATATTATCAGTCTTGATGTTGGCGTTTATTATAAAGGATTCTATGGGGATGCAGCTTTGACCCTGCCTGTGGGTAAGGCTGGGGAAGGAGTAAAGAAATTGCTTTCTGTTACTGAAGAGGCGCTATATCGCGGCATAGAAAATGCCGTTATTGGCAAAAGGCTTTTTGATATATCTTTTGCCATACAGAGCTATGTTGAAGATGCAGGTTTTTCAGTCGTCAGAAATTTTGTGGGCCACGGTATAGGCAGAGAACTCCATGAAGAACCTCAGCTTCCTAATTTTGGCAGTCAGGGGGAAGGTTCTGCTCTAATGGAAGGAATGACCTTAGCTATTGAGCCTATGGTTAATACAGGTGGCTGGGAAGTTGTAATTCTGGATAACAGTTGGACAGCGGTGACAAAAGATAAAAGCCTGTCAGCCCATTTTGAACATACGGTAGCTATAACGTCAGAAGGTCCAAAGACCTTGACTAAATTATAAAAAGAACATATACTTACTTGTTTATAATATGCCCAAAGAAGAGGCAATAGAGGTTCAGGGAACAATAATAGAAAATCTGCCCAACGCAATGTTCAGGGTTGAGCTTGAAAGCGGGCAGAGAATACTGGCTTATGTTTCTGGTAAGATGCGTATGCATTTTATCAAAATATTACCTGGGGACAAGGTGACTTTAGAGCTCTCTCCTTATGACCTCACGAAAGGCAGAATAACATACAGATTCAAATGATAAGATTAAGGCTGAGAAGAGAATTCTTATTTTTTCTTAACCTCAACCTCAACCTTATTCTAATGAGGTAGATATGAAAGTACGTTCATCAGTAAAACCTATATGTACAAAATGCAAGATTATAAAAAGAAAAGGCGTGGTGAGAGTTGTTTGCAGTAACCCAAGACATAAACAGCGACAGGGATAAAAAAACAGTTAACAGTTAACAGTTAACAGTTAAAAAATTATGAGTTAAAATACTTTCACATATCTTCACTTTTCACTTTCAGCTTTTAACTTTCTTTAAAGGAGATAGGATGAGGATTGCAGGTGTTGACTTACCTAAAAATGAAAGGGTTGAAATAGGCCTTACGAGGATTTTTGGCATAGGAAAGCCTTGTTCCCAAAAGATACTTAGAGCAACGGGTGTAGACCCCGATAAAAAAGTTAAAACCCTGACCGATGATGAAGGCATAAAAATAAGGACTATTATTGATAGGGACTATAAGGTTGAAGGTGATCTGAAACGCGAAATTTCCATGAACATAAAAAGAGTTATTGATATAGGTTCGTACATCGGGTATAGACATAAAGCTGGTTTGCCTGTAAGAGGGCAGAGGACAAAAACAAATGCCAGAACCCGTAAAGGACCGAAAAGGGCTATTGCCTTTAAAAAGAAGGAGAGTTAATGGCACAGAGAGGAAAAGGAGGCAAAAAGGAAAAAAAAGTTGTACATGTAGGGGCAGCCTATATTCAGGCTACATTTAATAATACGATAATCACAATTACGGACCCCAACGGCAATGTAGTTACATGGTCCTCGGCAGGTGTCCAGGGCTTTAAGGGTTCGAGAAAAGGCACACCATATGCTGCTCAGATAGCAGCACATGCAGCCGCTAAAAAGGCGATGGATTTTGGGATGAGACAGATAGATGTTTTTATAAAGGGTCCTGGCGCGGGAAGGGAATCTGCTATAAGGGCACTTCAGGCAGCAGGACTTGAGATAAAACGTATAAAAGATATAACTCCTGTTCCGCATAACGGCTGCAAACCTCCCAAGAGGAGGAGGGTGTAAAAAATGGCAAGGTATAATGATGCATTATGCAAGTTATGCAGGAGGGAAAGCGAGAAGCTTTTTTTGAAAGGAGATAGATGTTATACGGATAAATGTGCTATTGAAAGGAGAAAGTATGCGCCGGGAATGCACGGACAAAGGAGGAAAAAACCATCTGATTACGGACTGCAGCTGAGGGAGAAACAGAAGGTCAGGCATATTTACGGCATCCTTGAAAGGCAGTTTAAAAGATATTTTTACATTGCTGAAGGAAAGAAGGGAGTTACCGGAAGTAATCTCCTTCAACTTCTGGAAAGCAGGCTTGATAACGTGGCTTATCGTCTTGGATTTGCTGCAAACAGGGGACAGGCAAGGCAGCTTGTAACACATGGTCATTTTAAGGTAAACGGTAAACCTGTAACGATTCCTTCTTATCATGTTAGAGCTGGTGATATTATTGAGCCCAAGGAATCGAGCAAGAAACTTGTTATCATACAGGACAGTATTGCCAAGGCTGAGCATAGAGGTTTCCCTGCCTGGATTGAAATGGACATAAAGAACCTCAGGGGTAAGATACATCATCTTCCTTCTCGGGAGGAGATCCCATTGCCTGTTAAGGAACAACTAATAATTGAATTATATTCAAAATAAATAACTGATTTCACAGATTAAAAGACTCTGATTACACAGATCTAAAAAAGTAGAGAGTGAAAAAAATCCGTGTAATCGTCTTAAAAAAATTGGTGTAATCAGTATAATGAACATTCATTATACAGGGGGGCTTAATGGATTTAAGGAAAAAAGGCTTTCATTTACCCGAGAAGGTTGAGTTTGATGTTGAAAGTCTTACTAATACGTATGGTAAGATTTGTGCAGAGCCATTTGAAAGGGGGTTTGGCACTACTATCGGTAGTTCGTTAAGGAGGGTTTTACTCTCTTCAATTGAGGGAGCAGCTGTAACGTCTATCAGGATTCCAGGGGTACTTCATGAATTTTCAACCATACCAAAGGTAAAAGAAGATGTAGTTGACATTGTGTTAAATGTAAAACAGCTGAGGTTTAAACTTCATTCTGATGCGCCAAAGGTTGCTTTAATCAATGTTAAAAGACCGGGAGAAGTTAAGGGAAAGGATATTACTGCAGGTGCTCAGGTAGAGCTTCTTACACCGGAACAACATATTTTAACACTGGAAAAAGATATTAACTTTAAAATGGAATTGTCAGTTGCAAAAGGCAGGGGCTTTATCCCTGCTGAAAGTAATAAGACAGAAGATCAGGCAGTGGATGTCATTGCGGTGGATTCACTTTTTACTCCCATAAAAAAGTTTAATTTCAGTGTTGAGAATGCGAGGGTCGGGCATTCAACAGATTATGACAGGCTTATTATGGAGATATGGACTGATGGAAGTATTACACCGCAACAGGCACTTACGCAGGCTACCGATGTTATTAGAGGACATATGCACCTGTTTTCTTTTGAAGAGGAATCGGTAATGGAAGAAGATATTGTTGAAACCCGGGAAGAAGAAAGTCTGACGGGCTTTAATGAAAATCTTCTCAGGAACGTTGACGAACTTGAGCTTTCAGTCCGCTCCTACAATTGTCTGAAAAATGCAAATATTCGTACAATTGCTGACCTTGTTCAGAAGACAGATCAGGAAATGCTCAGGACCAAGAACTTTGGAAGAAAATCTTTAAACGAGATAAGAGAGGTTCTCAGGTCAATGGGATTGCATTTCAACATGAGAATAGAGTCGGATTCATTACATGAAGAAGGCTCAGCAAAAAGTGAAGACAATGCGGCATAGAGTGGCTGGCAGAGGTCTCGGCAGAAATACAAACCAGAGAAAGGCCCTTTTGAGATGTCTGGTATTATCATTATTTAAACATCTAAAGATAGAAACTACACTTGCTAAGGCAAAGGAGGCAAAAAAGACAGCTGAACATATAATTAGCCTTGGCAAGAAAGGAGACTTACATTCAAGGAGATTGGCGCTCTCACGTCTTCCCAATAGAGATATAATTTCAAGACTCTTTAATGTTATAGCTCCAAAAATTACCAATAGAGATAGTGGTTATCTGCGCATTGTGAAAACCAGGGTCCGTCAGGGGGACTGCTCTTCTATGGCTATTCTTGAGTTTGTTGACTATGAAACACTGAGAGAAAAGAAGAAAGAGAAGAAAAAGACAAAGAAAGAAGGAAAAGAAAAGAAAGAAGGGAAAGAAAAGAAACAACGAAAAGAAAAGAAAGAAGGCAAAGAAACGAAAAAAGGAGGTTAAGCGTCCTTCCAAAGGCGGTCTGAATTTTAACCCTGTTCTTTTATTGCCCCCACGCGCCTGAATTTTTTATATCGTTCTTCACGGAGTAAATCCAATGGTTTTTTTATTAGTTCGACAAGATGCCTTTTAAGCACTTTTTTAACTAAAGCAGCAGCCTCTTTCGGGTCTCTATGGGCTCCCCCAATCGGCTCAGGAATTATTTCGTCTATTGCCTCAAAGCCGTATAAATCCTGAGCAGTCAATTTTAGCGCTTCAGCTGCCTTTTCATACTCTTGCTGGCCAACCTCGGAATTGTTTTTTTTCCACAGAATGGCTGCGCAACCTTCCGGTGAAATTACAGAATATATTGAGTGTTCAAGCATAAGAATTCTATCTCCAACAGCAAGCGCAAGGGCGCCTCCACTGCCCCCTTCTCCAATTATTACTGAGACTATGGGTGTTTTAAGCATGGACATTTCAAAGAGGTTTGTTGCGATTGCCTCAGCCTGGCCTCTTTCTTCGGCGCCTATACCAGGATAGGCGCCAGGTGTGTCAACAAGGGTGATAACAGGCTTGCCAAATCTTTCAGCCAGTTTCATTATCCTTAGTGCCTTCCTGTAGCCTTCAGGGTGGGGCTGCCCGAAATTTCTCCATATCCTTTCTTTTGTACTTTTACCTTTTTGGTGACCTATAACAGCTACAGGTATGCCCTGAAATCTTGCAAATCCGCCTACTATAGCAGGGTCGTCTGAGAATCGTCTGTCGCCGTGGAGTTCAATAAAATCTTCCATCAAAAGTCCGATATAGTCGAGAGTGTGCGGTCTTTCCTGGTGTCGCGCTATTAAAATTTTCTGCCAGGGTGTTAATTTTGAGAAAATGTCCACCCTTAAATCTTTTGCTTTTTTCTCTAATTTTTTTATTTCAGAAGTAATATTCATGTCCCTGCCGTCTGCAAGACGTTTTAGTTCTTCAATTTTGTTTTCCAGCTCTGCAACAGGTTTTTCAAAATCAAGATAGTAATACATCACCAATGATTTTGGATTTTGGATTTTGGATTTCGGGTTTTTTCATTCCGCAATCTGCAATCTGCAATCCGCAATTCTCTCCTTTTTTCATTTTTAACTTAGTATTGCCATTCCTTTACCTAAAAGGCCTTCAATTTCTAAAATCATTTTTTCAGTCGGAGTTACATGCTGACCTGTTAATATTAAGGTTTCCCATTGCCTTGGGGAAATAATTTTCAGATAAACAGGGACAGGATAATCACCCTTGTTTTTTAAGAGAATGTCCTTCAGATTTGAAAGCTCCCTTAAATCAGTATTGGCCTTCAGCGTTAATGTCATTGCCTTGAGTTTAAAGTTCAAAGTTTTGTTTATCAGACCCGTAGGGAGTTTTGAGTCCTGTAATTGAGGATTCAGGGAGTTGAGAGGTTGAGAAGTTTCGAAATTCCCACCCTCCCGGCTTCCTATCTTCTGTTTTCTCGCCTCGGCGAGTCGCCTGGGGTGACTTTCTTCTGCGAATTTCTCTCCATCTTCTATGGAAACTATTTTTTTTGCAATTATCTTTAACCCTTTATCGCTTTTGTCTATTTGTCCGGATATAATTATCGGGGAATCCTGAGAAATTATATTTACAGATTCTCTGTAAATGTCAGGGAAGACAATTAGTTCAACTGTGCCGTGAAGATCCTCAATGGTCAGGTAAGCCATTAAATCGCCCTTTTTTTTAGTCTGAATCTTCTTGAGTTTTACAGGGATGCCGCCTACATTGATATCTTCTTTATCCGGCAAATCCTGAATTTCATGTGTTGGCGTAACTGATAGTTGTTCAAGTTTTTTCTTGTATCTGTTTAGAGGGTGTCCTGTAATGTAGAAACCGAGGGCGTCTTTTTCCATTAAGAGACGTTTAGATTCCCCCCATTCTTCTATTTCAGGCAGTGTCTGAGAAGCCGTTTGATGAGTTTCAAACATGCTCCTCTGACCAGAAAGTCTTTCTCTTTCGGCCTTGAGGGCAGTGTCCATGACAGAACTGAACGCTGACATTAACTGTGCCCTTTTCCCGAGGGAGTCCAGTGCCCCGGACTTTATAAGGCTTTCAATAACTTTTTTGTTTACTTTCCTTGAGTCAACCCTTATACAGAAATCCAGAAATGAAGCAAATTTTCCCTTATTACGAGATTCTATAATTGCCTCTATGGCAGAACTTCCTATTCCTTTCACTGCCTCAAGCCCGAAACGGATTGAATTTTCTATTACATTAAATTCACGTTCGCTCTCATTAATATCAGGGGGAAGAATCTTCAGCCCCATCTCTTTGCATTCATTAATGTATGTTACAATCTTTACTGTATTATCCATATCAGTACTCAGCGCAGCTGCCATGAATTCAACTGGATAGTGAGCCTTTAAATATGCTGTCCTGTAAGCTATCAGGGCGTAAGCCGCAGAGTGTGATTTATTAAAACCGTACTGCGCAAAGTTGGCCATATCATTAAAGAGTTTTAGCGCCTTTTTCTCGGATATTTTATTTGATTTTGCTCCGGAAACGAAGGTGTCTTTCAATTTTTCCATCTCAGCTATCTTTTTCTTCCCCATTGCCCTTCTGAGTATATCAGCCTCAGCCATTGAAAAGTTAGCTAACATGTTTGCGATTTTCATGACCTGTTCCTGATATAGGATTACCCCGTAGGTTTCTTCCAGGATTTCTTTTAATTGAGGCAGTTGATATTTAATCGGGCTTTTGCCTCTTTTGCGTTTTATAAAATCATCTACCATTCCGCTTCCAAGTGGACCCGGCCTGTAAAGGGCGACAAGGGCTATCAACTCTTCAAATGTTTCCGGGTTTAGTTTTAAAAGCAGGTCTTTCATCCCTGTGCTCTCAAGCTGGAATATCCCAGTTGTTTTAGCTGTACAGAGCAATTTAAATACCTCTTTATCGTCAAGCGGTATATCTTTTATGGAAAAAGACTCAGGAGTTTTAGTTGTGTATGAGCCCTGGATAGATTTGTTTATGATTTTTTCTGTTTTATCTATTATTGTCAGGGTCTTCAGTCCAAGAAAATCAAACTTAGGAAGGCCGAGGGCTTCTATAGCATCCATGTCGAACTGTGTAATTATTGCTGTTTCATTTGGGGCTTTGTATAGCGGGAGGAATTCTGTTAAAGGCTCCGGGGAAATTACAACTCCAGCTGCATGCGTCGAGACATGTCTTGACAGCCCTTCAAGCCTTTGTGCAATATCAACCAGTTCTTTTATGGTTAGATTCGTGTCATAGAGCTCCTTGAACTTTGGTTCGATGTTAAGAGCGTCTTTCAGTGATATATTTGCAACGTTTGGTACGAGTTTTGCGACTTTGTCCACTTCAGCATAAGGTATGTCCATTGCCCTGCCAACATCCCTCAGGGCTGCCCGTGCCTGCATTGTGCCAAAAGTTACAATCTGGGCAACATGGTCTTTTCCAAAGCGTTCAGCAACATATTCTATTACCTCTGGTCTTCTGTTCATGCAGAAGTCCACATCAATGTCAGGCATGCTGATTCTCTCCGGATTTAAGAATCTCTCGAACAGAAGGTCATATCTGATCGGATCAATTTCGGTTATATCAAGGCAGTATGCAACAAGGCTGCCCGCAGCAGAACCCCTTCCGGGCCCTACAGGAATTTTTTTGTTTTTTGCATAGCTGATGAAATCCCATACAATAAGAAAATAGGAAGAGAATCCCATTGCATTGATTGTCTTAAGCTCACCTTGGAGCCTTTTTTTGTAATTTTCAGATATATTCCCTCCGAGTTTTTTATTAAGGCCTTCTTCTGCAAGTTTTTTTAGGTAGCTGTTTGAATCATAACCTTCAGGTATTTTATATTTAGGCAGGTGAAATGCACCGAATTTGAAATCAAGGTTGCATCTCTCGGCAATTTTTTTTGTATTTTCAATAGCCTCGGGTATATGCTTAAAAGCTTCTTTCATTTCAGCCGGGCTTTTAAAATAGAAGGCATCGCCGGAGAACTTCATTCTGTTCTTATCTTTAAGGGTTTTGCCTGTCTGGATGCATAGAAGCACATCATGGGCCTTTGCATCTTCTCTTTTTAAATAATGACAGTCATTGGTTGCTACAAGTCCTATGTGAAGGTCGCGGCTTAACTCAATAAGTTGTGTGTTAATTTTTTGCTGTTCTGGTATTTCATTTGCCTGAACCTCTAAAAAGAAGTTATCAGCTCCAAGGATTCGTTTGTAACTGAGAGCTGTCTCCCTTGCCTTGTCAATCATGCCTGCTGCAAGATAATAAGGGATTTCGCCTTTGAGACAGGAGGAAAGACCTATGAGCCCCCCGCTGTATTGAGATAAAAGGTCTTTATCAATTCTGGGCTTGTAATAAAAACCTTCAAGATATGCCTTGCTCACAAGTCTCGTCAGATTTTTATACCCGTAAATGTCTTTACACAGGAGTATTAAATGAAATGATGCATCGCTGATGTTGTTTTTGCTTTTTTTCTCAAAACGATTTTCTGGTGCTACATAAACTTCGCACCCTATTATAGGTTTAAGGCCAGCCCTGGAAACTTTTTTATAAAATTCGATGGCTCCGAATAGATTCCCATGGTCGGTTATGGCAACAGCCGGAAGTTTGTATTCTACGGCTATTGCTACAAGCTCTTTGACCTGTATTGCTCCGTCAAGGAGGCTGTGCTGGGTATGGAGGTGAAGAGGAACGTAACCGGAATGCATTGTAAATTTTAGAATAATGATAGGATGTTAGTCAAACAAGAGAACAGGGATCAGGGATCAAAGATCAGGGGACAAGAATCTTTATTCTTTCACTGACAACTGACCCCTGACAACTGGTATTTTACAGTCTGTTGCTTACTAATTTTATTTCTTCTAATTTTTTAAGGGCTGCACCTGAATCTATGGCTTCAGATGCCTTTTCTGCCGCCTCTTTAAAACTTTTTGCCATGTTGCCTGTTATCAGTGCTGCAGCAGTATTCATTATAGTTATATCTCTCTTGGGGCTCTTTACGCCTTTAAGTATATCAATTGTTATCTTTGCGTTTTCCTCTGCTGTTCCACCCAGCAGGTCTTCTTTTCTGGCTCTTATAAAGCCCATGTCTTCAGGAGTTATATAATAAGTATCGGTTCTGCCGTCTTTCAATTCTGATATTTTTGTTTTTTCGGTATTAGTAATCTCGTCAAGTCCGTCTTCTCCATGAACTATGAAAGCATGTACTATACCAAGGTTGCCAAGTACATGTGCAATAGTTTCTGTTAGACTGTCACTAAATACTCCCAGAACCTGCCTTTCAGCTCCAGCAGGGTTTGTGAGAGGGCCTAGTATATTAAAGACAGTTCTTATTCCCATTTCTTTTCTCGGGCCAATGGCATATTTCATTGCGGGATGAAATAAGGGGGCAAACATAAAACCAAAACCCGTTGACTCAAGGCATTTTTCAACTTTTTTAGGTTCAAGGTCTATTTTTACGCCAAGCGCCTCGAGCACATCCGCGCTTCCAGAGCGGCTTGATACAGAACGGTTGCCGTGTTTGGCAACAGGCACGCCGCAGGCAGCCGCGATCAGGGCAGCGGAAGTGGAGATATTAAAAGTATGTGCCATATCGCCGCCTGTACCGCACGTGTCAACGGTATATTTTGGAGCATTTATTTTCGTCGCCTTTTCCCTCATAACTTTTGCTGCGCCTGTGATTTCCTCGACAGTCTCACCCTTTATTCTGAGCGCCGTGAGAAAGGATGCAATTTGTGCATCAGTTGCCCGGCCTTCCATTATTTCCCTCATGGCATTTATTATTTCATCTTCCTGGAGATTCGTGCCTTCAATAACAAGTTTAATAATGTCTTTAATCATAGTTAATCCTCTTTCTTGATCCCCAGTTTCAAAAAATTCCTCAGTAAATCTTTCCCAACCTTGGTAAGTATTGACTCAGGATGGAATTGAACCCCTTCCATTAAAAAATCTTTATGCCTTATACCCATTATCTCATCTCTGTCTGTCCATGCAGTTATCTCAAAGCAGGCAGGCAGGGTGGCCCTTTTTATAATAAGCGAGTGATATCTTGTCGCCTCAAAGGGGTTTGGAAGCCCTTTAAAAATAGTTTTTCCGTCATGGTGAATTAAGGAGGTCTTTCCGTGCATAAGTCGCGGAGCATTTATTATATCCCCGCCGAAAGCTGCGCCAGCTGACTGATGTCCGAGACATACGCCAAGAATTGGAATTTTCCCGGTAAAACATCTTATTACTTCTGTGGATATGCCGGCTTCTTTTGGCGTGCATGGCCCGGGAGAGATGACAATTCTCCCGGGATTGAGCTTTTCTATTTCAGGGATTGTAATCTTGTCGTTTCTGAAAACGCGAATATCCTCACCGAGCTCACCGAGATACTGAACCAGGTTATAAGTGAAAGAATCGTAATTGTCAATCATTAATAACATAAAGTTAATTCCTAATTTTCAGTTTAAACTCTGAAAAATATATAATTGACACACCTGCCAAAGTACAATAGGATTAGATTTGAACGGTTTTTTTCGTCCAGACATGTCGGGGCGAAAACCCTGCCTGCCGGCAGGCAGGCTCGGAGTCCCGATACTTCGGGATGGGAATGAGTGAAAGTCTAATCCTATTGTACTTCATAACTATACTGTGTTTATTTTCAGGTTAAATCGTTCTCTGCCATTTCTATTGCTTTAAACATTCCTTTTGCCTTGTTGATGGTTTCCATGTATTCTTTCTCAGGGTCTGAATCAGCAACTATTCCTGCTCCTGCCTGTATATAGGCTGTTTGTTTTTTCAGACCCGTCTGATCCGCCGAGGCGGAAAAAATAATGGTTCTAATGGTAATACACATATCCATATTACCAGAGAAATCAAAATAACCTACACATCCGGCATAAGGCCCTCTCTTGGTTGGCTCCAGTTCTTCAATAATCTCCATAGCCCGTATCTTTGGGGCGCCTGTCACCGTGCCTGCCGGGAATGACGCCCTGAGCAAATCAAATGCGTCCCTGCCATTTTCAAGTTTTCCAATAACATTAGATGCAAGGTGCATGACATGAGAATATCTTTCAACAGTCATCAACTCGGTAACTTCAACAGTGCCTGTGGCTGCTACCCTTCCCAGGTCATTTCTGCCCAGGTCAACGAGCATAATATGCTCTGCCATTTCCTTGGGATCTGCCTTCAGCTCTTTTTCGAGTTCCAGGTCTTTTTCAACGGTATCTCCTCTTTTTCTTGTTCCCGCAATTGGTCTCAGCTCTGTAATATCACCTTCGAGCCTGACCAGTATTTCAGGGGAAGATCCTACAAGCGTGTTTTTACCGGTCTCAAGGTAGAACATGTAAGGCGATGGGTTTATGATACGAAGTGCCCGGTAGGCATTTATCGGATGAATATCTGTCTCTCTTTGAAAATTTTGAGATATTACCGTCTGAATTACATCTCCTGACTTTACATATTCTTTTATCTTCCTGACTGCCTTCAGGAAGTCGTTTTTAGAAAAATTAGACAGGAAATTATTCTCTAAACTGGGGACAAAAGGCTTTTTTGTCATAGTCGGCTTATGACGGGATGATGCAATTGAACTCTTGGGAAGTACAATTTTTGATTTAAGCTTTTTGACTATGACGTCAATTTTTTCCAGAGCCTTATCATAAGCTGTTTTTGGATCAGCTTCTATGTGAGCATTTGAGATTACTTTAATCTTTTGGGTCAGGTTATCAAATACAAGTAATGTATCGGTAAGCATGAAAAATATATCAGGCAGATTTAATTTGGCGAGATGATTATCCGGCAATTTTTCAAAAAAGCGTACAGTATCATATCCGATATAACCGACAAAACCGCCAAAGAACCTAGGAAGTCCGGGCATTATAACAGGCTTATATTTTTTTATTTCTGCTGATATAATTTCAAGTGGGTCTCGATATCGAGCGATACCTGCTTTGTCAAATCTGATTTTCTCTTTTTGTGTTCCCCGCTTAACTGTAAGGGTGTTACCGTTCCCTTCTATTGTCAGTGAGGGATTGCTTCCGATAAATGAATACCTTGCCCATTTTTCTCCTCCCTCAACGCTTTCAAAGAGGAACCCTGTTTTTCCCTTTAGTTTAATAAATGCTGAAAGAGGAGTCTCAAGGTCTGCAAGGATCTCTTTATAGACAGGGATAAGGTTGCCTTGTTTAGTTTTCTCTTTAAATTCTTGAAAATCAGGGTAGAACATTTGACAAAACCCGCTTTTTTTCATTACTATTTTAAAGTATAGGCGTATCCTAATACTTGATTGCACCGATTAAAATAAGATTACACAGATAGTGCGTGAGCGAAGCGTTCGCCTATCTTGAATGTCTATTATAGACTATTGATAGCTTAAAGTTAAGTTTTAAAGAAGAAGTTTTTTCTTTGAGTCTTTGAATTTAGCTGATAACTGATAACTATTTAATGCGGGTGTAGCTCAGCTGGTAGAGCACAACCTTGACAAGGTTGGGGTCGCGGGTTCGAATCCCGTCGCCCGCTCCATATAAAGCAGTTATCAGGGGTCAGTTGTCAGTTGGCAGTGAAAAATTAAACTGATTACTGATAACTGGTTACTGTTTTTAAATTCCTCCTCAATTCTGCTAAGCAGAATCTTTGTTGTTTTGCTCGGCTTTTTCTCATCCTTTTTATTTAAACCCCAATTAAGCGATTCTTAATCTGTCATTTCGGTTCCCGTTCTCCGTAGCACTGCGAAGGATGAATGTCCGGTCGGAGCGACTCTTCGCGGAGACTCGCTTCGAGAATCTCTCTTCTATGCCACCCGTCACTGAATGGTTCACCTTTTAACAATAGTATTGACAGACCTAAAACAGTATGGTATATAGATGTTTTACTAAGGCTTTTGTATAATAGAATTAAGTGATAATCCCATGACCAATCTGGAAAAAGAGTTCCAATATTACGTAGACCACCAAGAAGAACTCGTCCGCCAGCATAATGGAAAATTCATCGTTATCAAAGGGCAGGAGATAATAGGCGTGTATGATTCCGAAATGGAAGCTATTGAAAAAACCTCGGCAGAGCATGAACTCGGAACGTTCCTTATTCAGAAGTGCGAACCGGGAAGCGAAAGCTACACGCAGACATATCATTCCAGGGTTGCCTTCTAAATGCCCCCCCCTATAAATGTTCACAGCTTCACAACCGAACATAATGGTATTGCCAATGTATTAAAATCATTGGTTAATATATCTCTGGGATTTGACCCCAAAGCAATATCAGTACGACCTTCGCCGAAAGAATACACCGCCATCTGGGATACAGGCGCAACCAACTCTGTCATTACGAAAAAGGTAGTACAGGAATGCGGGCTGAAACCAATTAGCATGGTACAGGTTAATCATGCTGGCGGTACTACAGTGCAACCCGTTTATCTTGTCAATATTTATCTTCCTAACAAGGTCGTTTTCTATCATGTAAGAGCTACTGAAGGTGATATAAAAGGCAGTGATGTGCTTGTGGGGATGGATATTATCAACAAAGGGGATTTTGTAGTAACAAACAAAGATGGGAAGACAGTGTTTTCATTCAGGTGTCCATCTATTGAGCGAATTGATTTTGTAAAGCAACGACCGTCCGGGTCTTCTTCCACCACACCATTTCCCCCCTCAGGTAAGAAAATCGGCAGGAATGACCCCTGCAAGTGCGGAAGCGGGAAGAAGTATAAAAAGTGCTGCGGCAGAGGGGGATAAACTTCTTTTATCTAGAAAAAGTAGAAAAAGGTAGAAAAAGGGGTCAGACTTAATTATTGACATTTAATAAAATTCTTGCTATTTTTTATGCATGGCACGAAAACCGAGGATAGAGTTTGAGGGAGCGTTTTATCACGTAATAGTCAGGGGCAATCAGAAACAAAAGATATTTAAAGATAATCACGATTTTCTACAATACCAGCAAATAATAAACGCCTACAAGGCGAACTACCATTATTATCTTTATTCATATGTCCTTATGAGTAATCATATACACCTGCTTATCGAAACAAGAGACACCCCTTTATCAAAAATAATGCAGGGAATCAACCAGCGTTATACAATGTATTTCAACAGAAAATATAAAACAGTTGGGCATCTTTTTCAGGGTAGATACAAAGCCATTCTTTGTGATAGGAACGCTTATCTATTAACGCTGATTAAATACATACACATGAATCCAGTAAGGGCAAAGATTGCAGAAAGTATCAGCAAATATCAATGGAGCAGTCATCATGAATATATAAAAAAGAGGAAGAAAAAAGGAATCATTGATGTAGACCAGGTATTGAGGATGTTTTCAGAAGACAAATCAGCAGCCAGAAAACTATACCGGACTTATATGGGTGATGAAATATCTGTAAAGAAGGAAGATATTTACAGGACTGTAGATCAACGGATATTGGGAACAGAGCAGTTTGTAGAGGACGTAATGGAAAGACACGATGTGGAGTTGTCTCAAGAAAGGAAAGCAAGAGAATATTCAATGGCAGAGATAGCAAAGGCAGTAGAGAAGGTTATGGGCATAAAGTTAAAACAGATTCGTCAAAAAAGTAAATTGAGAGAAATATCCAGGGGGAGACAAATAATATCTATAGTTTCCGGAGAGTACGGGTATAAGGGCAAAGAGATATCTGAGTTTATACATAAAGATGCAGCAATGATAACGAGATATATGAAAGAAAAGGGAAAGTTAAAGGAAGAAGTAAAAAATGTAATTGAAATGATGAAAAAAGAACGTAATAATGTCAATAGTCAAGTCTGACCCCATACCACTGATTCCTAAACCATTATCTCTACCAGTATCTTTTCATAGTCAACAACTGGTCTGGTTTTTTTCCTGCCATTCTTTGTCTTTTTAATCTCAATCAAACCAAGTTCTGCAAGGTAATGGACATCGTCTGTAACATTCTTTGCATCCCTGTGTAAAATCTTTGCAAGCGCATAAATGGAATCAGGCTTATTTTTCTTAATTGTCTTCAATATCCTCAATCGTTCATCAGTTATGAACTTTCTCATTGTCTTTAAGGATTCAAAAGAGATAACTGATTGAGGCTTTACAGCCTTGCCTTTTGCCACTGCCTTCATTGCTTTCTTTGCTTCTGCTATAAACTCGTCTTCGCTCTGAATGTCTAATCTTACATTTTTAATCTTCATGTCTAACTCTCCTTACGTCGTTTAAAAAATCCTCAAAGAGTTTGTCAATGCTTTTAAACTCATATGGATATACTTTGTCTTTATAATGCCTGTGGTCTCCTTTTCTTTCTGCATTGTCATAACCTATTATTCTTTTGCCTTCCCTTATATAAACCAGTGAATACTTAAATCCATGCGGTTTATCATGTGTTTTGCTGACATGCCATGACCTAATTTCAACAATGTCTCCATTGGGATATACCCTCTTACGCATTATGAAAGGCTTTGCCTCCATATAGGTTATTATATGCCATGTATCAGCATAAAGCAATAAAAAAGGTGCTTGAATAACCAGACCCCTTTTTCTCCCAGGTTCTACTAAAACACCTTAAAAAGTCCTGAAAAATGATAGAAATGGATTAGGTATGTAACAGGTTATAAGCCTTATAATTTAAATGTTTATACAGTTTGTTATAGAGTGGTATGTCTTTAAAATAATGGTTTATATCGTAAGTATATCAAAACAGGAAGGGAAGTAAAACTAAAGATGGATTCGTATAACCTTGCCTCAAACTGTATAGTTTTTGTATAGTAAAGAGTTGACAGTTAAAAGTTAAGAGTCTATAAATTCTCTTACTGTTCACAGATTACTGTAGTTATTGGCGGCGTACCCAAGTGGTTAAGGGGGAGGTCTGCAAAACCTTTATTCAGCGGTTCGAATCCGCTCGCCGCCTCCAAATGACAAATCTTGGGAAAGGGTTCAAGGGGTCAGGCCCCCCTGCTTTCTTGCGAAAGCAAGAAGGGGGGCAGGGATACAAGTGATAGAATTAATTTTTTTAAATTTTATCTTCACTGTAACCCTAGAATCTTGAAGCGAGTCCCGAAGCGGGTCTCCGCAAAGGGTCGCTTCGACCTTGTAACCTCTCTTTTTAATAACTGCAATGAAGATAATCGCATTTTTGGGAAGTCCAAGAAGGGAAGGGAATACAGA
The DNA here is from genome assembly GCA_036446195.1 of Thermodesulfovibrionia bacterium. Classification (GTDB taxonomy): domain Bacteria; phylum Nitrospirota; class Thermodesulfovibrionia; order UBA6902; family BMS3Bbin08; genus JAZFSN01. Next base: position 27,625 of record JAZFSN010000051.1, read on the forward strand.
ACTTCTTTTAAGAGAAGTAATTAGAGGGGTCGAAGATTGTGGTTCAGACGTTAAGGTCTTTGATCTGAACTCTATGAATATTCAGCCCTGTCAGGACTGTGGAGAGTGTGATGAAACAGGTGAATGTATTATACATGATGAGATGGATGAGGTGTATGAAGCAATAAGAACTGCTGATAGAATTATACTCGCATCACCAATATTCTTTTTTGCCCTGAGCGCTCAAACAAAGGCTATGATAGACAGATGCCAGAGTTTCTGGTGTGAGAAGTATGTTTTAAAGAAACCTGTTCCTGATGGCGAATTTGGAAGAAAAGGGCTGTTACTGCTTGTTGGCGGAATGAAAAAAGAAGTAGGGGTTCAATGCTCAGAATCATGTTCAAAAGCTTTTTTCAGAACGGTAAACGTACCCGAACACCGTACATTGAGCTTTCTTGGCATTAATAAGAAAGGCGAAATTTTGCAACATCCAACTGCACTTAAAGAGGCATACGAAGAGGGCAAAAAACTGGTAGCTTTTTAAAAAGCTACTGATTTCACAGATTAAAAAAAAAGATTACACAGATGAAAATCCTCATGAGCTTATAATCTGTGTAATCATGGAGGTATCTGTGTAATCAAACGTAGTTAACTTATTGACGGCTATACCTTATTTTGATATACTTATTTATGTGGAGATAGACCAAAAGAAAAAATTTAATTCCAAGTTAAATATATTATTCCTATCCCTTACTTTACAATAAATCCAAATATAAGAAGAAAGGATTTTTTATGAAGTCTATTCTTATTGTTGATGATTCAGAAACTACCAGATCAATTATTAAGTCATCGATTGAGGAGATAGACGACATAGATATATTTGAGGCTCCCACAGGTTTTGAGGCCCTAAGAATGTTACCCACTCAATCTTTTGATCTGGTTTTTATAGATATCAATATGCCTGATATAAATGGTTTAGAACTTATTAATTTCATTAAAAATAATGATAAATATAAAAAAATCCCTATTATAATTGTGTCAACTGAAAGCAGTGAGGAAGATAGGAAAAAAGGGCTGGCCCTGGGCGCGCTTGCTTATTTGACAAAACCTTTTAAAGGAGAGGAGCTTATAGATACCGTTAAAAAGGCACTGAGTTTATGAAGACTTCAAAAAAAGATTTTATTGTAGAGGCAGAAGATATTATTAGTACCGCAAATAATGGCCTGCTAGAGCTTCAAGACGCTTTTAATCCTGATACATTAAATTCCGTATTCCGTGCTGTTCATACCCTGAAAGGCCTTTCAGGGCTTTTTGGCTTTCAGGGCATAACCGACCTCAGTCATAATTTAGAGTCTGTTCTAGATGATTTAAGGTTAGATAAAATTAAATTTACTGACAATACTTTAGCCTTTATTTTTAGGAACATGGATATTCTCAAGAACCTTGTTGCTCGGGTTAGCGAGGATAAAGAGATTGACGATGTAAGTGATGCCATTAAAGATATAGAGTCTTTCAGGGTGTCAGCTAAGTCTGAAAGTAGAGATTTAAATCTTGAAGATTTAGGGATTAGCCCTTCTATTTTGAAAGTTCTTTCTGAATACGAAGGACACAGGCTTAAAAGTAATATCAAAGATGGAAAAGGGATATATAGTATTAAAGCTGTTTTTAGTCTTACAGACTTTGCTACTGGCCTTGAGGCTCTTAGTTCTAAAATGAAAGAGTCAGGTGAGATAATGGCAACCCTTCCAAACTCAGAGGGTGTCCCTGATGGTTCCATAGGATTCAACTTGCTGTTTGGCAGTTCTTCGAAAATAGATGATATTAGATCAAAGGCAGCGCCAGCAGTTATCGAAGAAATATATGATTCTAAAAAGTTTGAACCAGAGACTAAACCGTCTGTGTCAAAGACTCAAGAAGTGTCATTAAAAAGCACCTCTAATACAATAAGGGTAGACATAGGAAAATTAGATAAAATTCTTAATACTGTAGGGGAGCTTGTTATGGCTAAAGGCGCTCTTGTAAGGATTGGTGCAGAATTAGCTGAAAATATGGCGTATCACCCTTTAACTGCTGATGTCTATAAGATTGCCCAGACCCTCGAAAGGAAGCTTGCAGAACTCCAGGACCAAATCCTTGAGTTGAGGATGGTTCCTTTCAGCCAGATTTTTATGCGGCTCTCACAAGTTATAAAAAGACACATAAGAGAGGTTGGTAAGAAAATAGAACTTGAACTTTATGGAGAAGATACCGAAATAGATAAACTATTGGCAGAGGAAATAATCGATCCACTGGTACATATTATCAGGAATGCCATTGATCACGGGATAGAGCAGAGTGATAAAAGAATTTCTCTCGGGAAACAGGAGTCTGGCAGGATAACTTTAAAGGCTTTTTCAAAAGGCAGCAATGTAATGGTTACAGCTCAGGATGATGGTGCGGGTATTGACCTCGATAAAATTCTTCGTAATGCAATTGAGCGCAAAATGATACCTGAGGATCAAGTACTAAATCCCAAAGAAATAATTGACCTAATCTTTATTCCCGGTTTAAGCACTAAAGAAGTGGTAAATGAAGTGTCAGGCAGAGGAATGGGTATGGACATTGTAAAGGAAAAGATAACATCGCTGGGTGGCTTTGTGGATGTCGAATCAGAAATTGGCAAAGGAACCAAGTTTATTCTTACACTGCCAATAACACTTGCCATAATCAAGGCATTGATAGTAGATGTAGAAAATGAGCAATTTGCAATACCTATTACATCCATCCTGGAAACATTGAGTGTTAGACCGGAAAAAATCCAGACAATTGAAGGGAGAGAGGTTATTGAATTGAGGGGTGAAATGTTGTCCCTGCTAAACGTTGCTGATGTATTCCTGCTTGAGAAAAAACCTAAGGATGAATATTTCGTAGTAGTGGTTAGTGTTGGAGGCAAACGGCTTGGACTTTTAATAGATAATTTGACAGAGCAGACAGAAATTGTTGTTAAACCTCTCGGGGACCATTTAAAAAATATCCGGGGTTTTGCAGGAGCTGCAGAAATAGGCAGACACAAAATAGTTCTTGTGCTCGATGTTGATGCTATGATGGAAGAGGCCTTTTCAAGAAAAAATATAATTTCATCTATACAAGAGATAGAAAATTGAAGTTTCAAAGGGATTGTAAAACAGATTAAAATATTACGGAGATAGCGATGTACGAGGATTTTTTTGGTTTGAAAATAAGGCCGTTTAGCAAAACGCCGGATCCAAAATTCCTCTTTTACACCAGATCTCATGAAGAGGCTTTTGCAAGGCTCCAACACGTGGTAGAGGAAAAAGAGCTTATTCTTCTGACTGGAGAAGTGGGCTCTGGCAAGACAACTCTCTCGCGTGCACTTATGGATTCTCTTGGACAGGAATACAGAATAATTTCAATTTTAAATCCTCGCCTCACCCCTGCACAGTTTCTGAGGTCTGTTGCTAAAGGGTTTGATATTGACGCCGCACGCTCCAAGGATGACCTGCTTGAAACAATTTATGAGAAAGTTTATGAGGATTACACTAAGGGGATAACGCCTGTTATAATTATTGATGAGGCTCAGCTTATCCCATATAAAAGCACTTTTGAGGAGATTCGGCTTCTTACAAATTTTCAGCTTGATGAGGAAAACCTTTTAAGTTTGATTTTGATTGGGCAACCGGATCTCAGAACAAAACTTGAACGCAAGGTATATCTTCCATTAAGACAGAGGATTGGACTTAGATGTCACCTTAATTCCCTTAACAGTGAGGAAGTAAGGGATTATATAGCGCACAGATTAAGGGTTGCCGGTAGGGCTGACCCATTGTTCAGTGAAGAGGCAATAGATGCACTATATAAATTCTCACAGGGAATTCCTAGAAATATTAATAATATTGCTTCTAATTCATTGCTGGAAGGTTTTGGCAAAGAGTCACACATGATATCAGAAGAAATTATATATGATGTGGCACATGAGTTAGGACTTAACGGGGTGATGTAAAAGACTTACATTGCAAATTGCAAATTGTAAGAAGGTTTTAAAAATTTTGAATTTTACATTTTACAATTTTCACTTGAACGGAATTCATTATGGATATAGCTAAAATTAGAAAAAAAATAAAAAAGCTTAATGATCAGAAAGCTAAAGATGATTCTGAAGAGAAGAAGGCGGAAAAACCTGTTGAAGACGCCGGGATAGAGGAAGCTCAAGAAACAGTTGATGCAAAAACTGTAATAAAACAGGAAGAGGCAAAAAAAACAGGAGGGGATAGCGGAACTGAGCTATCAAAAGCTGAAACAGAAGCAGGGACTGTCCCGGTAGAGGAAACCGAAGTTATTGCTTTTAGGCTTGCAAATGAAGAATATGCTATAAGGATAGCTGAGTTACAGGAGGTCCTTAGGAAACAAAGAATTACTGCTATTCCAAGATCTCCGAAATATTTAAAAGGGGTAACATCCATCCGCGGTAAAATATTACCGATTGTATGTCTTAGGGAAAGGTTGGGACTTAAAGGGGAAGACGCGGATAATGAAAAAATAATTGTCCTCTCTGGTAAGAAAGAGCCGTTAGGTGTCTTGGTGGATGCTGTTATAGGCGTATTCAGATTTCCCTCCAGGGAGCTTTCTCGCCCCCCGTCTACCTTAACTGTTGAAGAAAAGGATTTTATAGAGGGAGTTGTAAAGATACACGATAAATTTACATCTATCCTGAAAGTCGATGAGATGCTCAAAATTGAGACATCATGAAATTGTTCGATACTCTTTATAATGTTAGTCTCAGAGTTAAAATAGTTGGATTTGTTACTGTCTTACTCATAATAGCCTTTTTATTAGCAGGTTTTACAAGCGCCTCGTTCATCCGTAAAGATGTATTCAATGTTGCAAAGAATTATTCATATAGTATAGCGTACTTACTAACCAAAGAACTCAAAACCCAGGCACTGGCAAAAGGCGATCCTGATTTAATCAGAAACTTTATCAGTGAGTACCCTTTTAGTCTTAGGAAGGTTGGCTCAATAAGTGTTCTGGATTTAGATGGCGTCAACAGTGATGCTGAAGACAGAAAAATCCTGCAGTCGATAACTTCAGACTATACAGGGTTTATTGAAGCCCTGGATAGTAATTATGACGGAATAAGGAGGATGATGCAAAAACTCGGATTAATTTAGACCCCATGAGAAGGATATGGCCGGCAGAGCTTTCTTGCTACTAACGGGGCAGACCGAGTTTTGTATTGACAATCATATGAAAAACAACAGATTTTTAGGCGGCACATTTACCTTATCACTTCTTTTAATACTGCTTTTAGGTCAGGGTTTCGGTATTTTCATATTTATTTTATTAGCACAAAGCGGCCTGATTGATTCACTTAAAGAAAAGGTAGTATTTCTGGTCGCATATCAGGGAGTTTTAGTAATGTTTACTGTCCTTTTAATAATATCTGCTTTTAACAGAAAAATTAAAAGCCCTCTCTCAGATCTTAACGCTGCTGTAAACAGTGCAGGCGCCGGTGACCTTACAGTTGCAATACGGCCTTCAGAGAATCCGGAAATAGCTGTTTTAATAGTAGGTTTTAATTCATTGATTTCTCGCCTTAAAGATACCATAAAAAAATTATTTTCCACGACAAATGACGTAACGACGGCAATTGAACAGACAGACTTAATTATTGACAGGGTTACCGAGGGTACTCATAATCAGGTGGACGCTACAAAAGCGGTGATTTCAGCTATAGAAGATGCCAATAAATCACAAAAAGAAATTTTAGAGGGCACACAAAGTCTAGGAGGATTTTCCGAAGAAAATTTTAGTTCGCTGGTGCAGTTAAATGCTACGTCAGAAGAAATGACTGAAAGCTCGGAGCATCTCTTCCAAAATGTCTCAGATGCATATTCAACCATTGCTGAAATATCTTCTGCAGCAAAGACAATTGCAAAGAGCACTGAAGAACTTTCAACGTCTACAGAAGAGATAACCGCGTCTATTGATCAAATAAGCGCTAATATTAAAGAGGTGGAGAGCAGCACCAAGGAGTCCGCCAGTCTTACAGATCTTGTGAGAGAAATTGCTTCAGATACAGGAATGATGTCTGTAGCCGATTCAATGGAAGGCATGGAAGAAATAATAAAGTCTGTAGATAAGACTATTGAGTTAGCCGATACTCTGAAAACAAAATCTACTGACGTGGAAAAGGTCCTTACTGTAATAGACGATGTTACCAAGCAAACCAATTTATTGAGTGTGAATGCTGCTATTCTTGCTTCTCAGGCGGGTGAATACGGAAAGGGATTTTCAGTAGTGGCGAAGGAGATTAAAATGCTGGCGGACAGGACAGCGTCTTCTGCGAAAGAGATAACAGGTATTGTAGAGGCTATTCAAAATGGGATAACAGAGATGACGCATGTTGCCGAAAACAGCAAAATAAAAGTTACTAATGGTAATGCTCTTGTCGTAAAAACCGGGGAAGGATTCAGGGAAGTAATTAACAGCGCCCAAAAGTCCGCTGAAATGGCTAAAACTATCCAGAGTGCAACGAAAGAACAGGTAAATGGAATTGTTCAGATGAAGGAATCAATGGATATGATATTTATGATGGTCGAAAATGTTACTAAAAGTACCCGTGAGCATGAAACCGGTTCAGAACATTTGGTAAGTGTTACTGGAAAGATTAAAGAAATATCAGAAACTATTAAGAGAGGCATGAAGGAGCAGACTTCAGGGATACATCTAATATCAAAAAATCTTGAAATAACAAACGAGAGGATTAAACATATTGCTGATATCTCATCAAAACATGGTAAAGTCAATGAGGATGTTCTTTCTGCAGTGCAAAAGATAGAGGGCATCTGCAGTAGTACCCTCACAATTGCTCAAGAAATGTCAGCATCTTTTAATACTCTCTTACAAGAAGCAGAAGTCCTTAGGAGTGACATGAAGGGGTTTAAATTTGAATAAGCTTGCTGTGTTTACAATTGCAGGCGAAGAATTTGGAATTGAGCTTAACAGGGTTGTAGAGATTATCAGGCCCCAGAAGACTACTTTCCTTCCCAATGTCCCTGATTTTATTGATGGAGTAATTAATCTTAGAGGTACTGTAATAACAGTGATGGATCTGAGAAAGCGCCTTAATGTAAAACCCTCTTCTTCTCGAGAAAAGATTATAGTTGCCAGTATGCACGAAGAGAAAATTGGAATTCTTGTTGATACTGTCAAGGAGATAATATCTATTGAGGATGACCAGATCTCACCCCCGCCTTCTGTCTTTAAGGGACTAAAGGCAGAATACTTCAGGGGTATTGGCAAAGTTGAGGACAGGTTAATAGTAATCCTGGATCTTGATAGCCTGCTATCCTCTGAAGAGATGATATCTCTTGAAGAAAGAAAAGTGAAATTATCTACTGACGAGCTTTCAAGGGTATCTTTCAATGACCAAAAAGAGGAAGACAAAATTGACTGAAAAATTAAAGAGCTTGCTCAGACATACAGATGCAGAAGTAAGGATACAGGCTTTAAAAGACGTAAAAAAGCACGGTAAAAATCTATCCAATGTTATTTCCGTTCTTATAAAGGGACTTGGAGACAAAGAATGGCGGATCAGAAAAACAGCTGTTGAGATGCTAATTGATATTAGAGGAAAGAAGGTTATAAAGGAATTAATTAATACCTTATATCTTGAGGACGACGCTAATGCAAGAAATTCAGCAATTGAGGCCCTTATAGCATTAGGCTCTGAGGCTACCGAGCCTCTTATTAATGCATTTAAGGGTTCCAACGATGATGTAAAAAAATTCATCATTGATATCCTTGGTACCTCAGAAAATTTAAAGGTACTTCCCTTGTTGATGAAGGCACTTGAGTACAAGGATGAAAATATAAGGACCGCGGCTGTGGAACACCTTGGTAATATACGGGGGAATGTCGCTGTTATTAACGCATTAACAGGAGTTTTAAGGGATGAAAGTGTCTGGGTAGCCTATTCTGCTGCTGTAGCCCTGGGCAGAATAGGCGATGCAAAGGCAGTCTCTGCACTTGTTTCAGTTTTACCGCAGAAGACTTTAAGAGAGCCTGTAATAAGGGCGCTTGGCCAGATTGCTGATGCCGGTTCGCTTTCTTCAATTGTGCCTTTCCTTCAGGATAAATCAAAAACTATAAGAGAAGAAACGCTAAGTGCTATAGAACAATTTTTTCGAAAAGGGGTACCAAATGGAATAATAGTAAAGAGCTTAAAGAGCGTTCTTGGCAGTAAAGCTCCAAATTTTCTCTTGCCATATACCCGGAGCAATAAAAAAAGAGTAAAGGTTGCTGCAGTACTATTGCTTGGACTTCTCAAAGATAAAAAGTCTATTGGCCCTCTTTTTGAGATGTCATTGGAAGAAGACCTCCATGAAATAGTCGTAAAGGCGTTGGTCTTTATCGGAAAGTCAATGCCAGAGTTGCTTATACCATTTTTTAATGTAAATGATTCCTATAAAAGAAGGGTTTTATGTGATGTAGCTGGTAAAATGGGAGCTGGCGATTTTTTTGAGTATCTTGTTGACCGACTTAAGGATGAAGACGGTCATGTTAGGGGAAATGCTGCTATTGCACTTTCAAAATTGAATGACCCGAGAGCAATAAAATATATCAAACCGCTCCTTCTTGACGAATATGAAAATATTCAGGAAGAAGCAATAAAATCCCTTTCGAAATTTAAAAAACGGATCAATTTAAGCGAAATAATAAAGTGGCTTTCCGATAAGAATCCTGTGTTAAAAAAAAATTCAGCATTGCTTCTTGGGCTTCTTAAGGAACAGGGTTCGGTTAAAGCCCTCGGAGTCGCTTTAAAAGACAGTAATATTTCAGTCAGGAAAGCTGTAGTTGAGGCGCTTGGGGATATTGAGGGGAAAAGTGTCTTAAAATTTTTACTTCAGGCACTAATGGACGAATCTCCTGAAATACGCCTTATTGCCGCTATTGCAATTGGCAGAATGTGTTCTGAAGAATCGATAGAACATCTGATGATTCTCCTCTGTGATTCAGATATAAGGGTCAGGGCCGCAGCGGCAAAAGGTCTTGGCAATACAGGCAACAAAAAAGCAATTGATCCATTAATACGATTACTATCTGACGACTCGGGTTTCGTAAGGGTAGTTGCTATAGAGGCACTTGGCAATTTTAAGGTAGAAAAAGTTAAAAATATCCTGATAGAGCTTCTCAATGAAAAAGATGCCGAGATAAAAAGTACAGCAGTGGGATCATTGGCAGTATTTGATGGAGTTGCACAGGACATAATTCCGCTTTTAAAGGATAAACAATGGTCTGTCAGAAAAAAAGCTGTCGATGTCCTGGGTGTTTTTTTTAAGGATGAAAGCTATGCATATCTAAAGGAAGTTGCAAATACAGATGAAGATTCCCATGTAAGAGATACTGCTGAGAGGTATCTTAGTGTTTGAGGAAGAGAATATACTCCTTCCAACAGATATTTTCCGTCTGATAAGGGATTTCATAAGGAATTACTGCGGTATATATTTTGATGACAAATCGAAATATATACTTGAGCGCAGACTTAACAGACGTCTTAAGATCAATCATCTGAAAGACTTCAGAGAATATTATCGTCTTCTTATGTATGATAAAAACCGTGATAAGGAACTGAGGGAAATAATTGATGTCTTGACTGTAAATGAAACTTATTTTTTCAGGGAGCGCAATCAACTTACCGCTTTTACTGAGGAGATTATTCCAGAGCTTAAAAAGAAGAAAAAAGATAAAAAAAAGATAAACATCTGGTCTGCAGGATGCTCTACAGGGGAGGAACCGTATTCCATTTCTATATTAATGCTCGAAAAAGGAGGTTTTAGTGATTGGGATGTCAATATACTGGGCAGCGATATAAGCCAAAGGGTCCTGCGGGTTGCCAGGGAAGGCATTTATAAAAAAAATTCTTTCAGGGCCACTGACCCGTATTTCATTAAAAGCTATTTTCAGGAACAGCAAAACGGCGACCAAAGGATTTTGGATAAAGTCAAAAAGCTCGTAAATTTTAACTGTTTGAATCTACTTGATTCCTTAAGGGTTAGACTTATTGGAAAAATGGATGTAATTTTTTGCCGGAATGTTTTAATATATTTTGATAAGGATACAAGAAAGAAAGTTATTGAGAATTTCTTTAATTTACTCAGAGAGGGCGGTTATCTCTTGCTTGGCCATACAGAATCACTTATAAGTATAAGTACTGACTTTGAACTTAAACATTTAAAAAATGACATGGTTTATCAAAAACCGGAAAAATCGCAGGATAATTTGATGTCGGAAAAGGTGGATATATAGTAATGCGGGATAGTAAGTCACGCCACATTAAGATTCTGATAGTTGATGACTCTGCCTTCAGCCGTCAAACAATAAAGAGGATTCTGGAGAAGATACCTGGAGCTGAGGTGGTAGGTGTGGCTACTGATGGCCATGATGGCATGAATAAGATCTTGAAGCTTAATCCGGATGTAATTACGCTTGATCTTGAGATGCCCGAAATGGATGGTTTCGCCCTTCTTCGGTGGATAATGAAAGAAAGACCATTGCCGGTAATAGTGGTAAGTTCTTATGGTGATAAGCCCACGGTATTTAAAGCTTTAGAATTAGGTGCAGTGGATTTTGTTGTAAAACCGACAATGAAGGCATCATCAGAACTTGAGAATATAGAAAGTGATCTGATGAGCAAGGTTTTAGAAATTTCCACTCTTGATATTAAAAAAGTCAAAAGAAATGTATCTCTTTTGGAAGACAAGAAAGTTGTAGATGATACTTCTTTGTTAAATGAGAACAAGATTGATGTGGTTGCCATAGGTTCCTCCACCGGTGGACCTACAGCAGTCCAGAATATATTAACTCGGCTTCCAGCCACTTTTTCCGGAGGGATAGTTATAAGTCAGCATATGCCGCCGAAGTATACCCGGCAGTTTGCTAACAGGATTAGTAGTATCTGTTTACTAAGCGTCAAAGAAGCTGAAAATGGTGAACTGGTTGAGAAAGGCAAGGCACTTGTTTGTCCCGGAGGTCATCACCTGGTTTTTAAGAAATCGAAAAAAGATGTTTTTGTGGTTTTAAAGGATTCTTCTTCCAATGACAGGTATATACCCTCTGTAGATATTATGATGACGAGTGTTGCAGAAATTTACGGGAAAAGATCAATGGGTATAATTCTTACTGGAATGGGAAATGATGGAAAGCAGGGAATGCTTGAAATCAGAAAAAGAGGGGGGGTTACCATAGCTGAGTCCGAAGAATCCTCTGTTATTTTTGGAATGCCCCGGGAAGTTATTTTGTCTTGCGGAGTTGATAGTGTGCTTTCTCTGGAAAAGATTCCAGCTGAAATTATGAAAAGAATGAAAACGTAGAATTAACATTGAGAAAAGGCAACAATTTTCAGCAAATTTTAAAAGAAGATCAACAGTGTAAACACAAGGTTTCACGTCTTTGCGTGTCATTTTTATAACCCAACTGTCCACACGCTGCAGAGATATCATCTCCCCTGCTTTTTCTTATTATGACTGTCATACCTGAATTGAGTAAAATCTTTTGAAATACAGATATAGTATCTTCTGAAGGGTTTCTAAATTCAGCTTTTTTTGAGCACGGGTTATATTGTATCAAATTTACCTTTGACTTTATTCCTTTTAATAATTTTACAAGTCTCAATGCATCATTTTTTGAATCGTTTACCCCATCTATCAGTACATATTCAAAGGTTATTTTTCTTCCCGGTGCAAGGGGGAATTCCCTGCAGGTTTTTATTAGTTTTTTTATAGGATACTTTCTGTTAATTGGCATGATTTTATTCCTTACTGTGTCTGTTGTTGCGTTAAGAGATACGGCCAGGCTTATTTGCGGTCCCTTATCTGCGAGTTCAAAAATCTTAGGTATAATTCCCACGGTTGAAAGGGTTATTCTTTTTTTAGAAAAGCCGATAAAATTTATTATCCTCCAGAGGGCTTCGATAACCTCGGTAAAATTAAGCAGGGGCTCGCCCATACCCATAAAGACAATGTTGGTAATTGCATAATCCCCCCTTCCCCCCTTTAATACAGGGGGGCGAGGGGGGATTATTTGCCTTTGGTCGATAAGCCTTTGCACTGTTATAATCTGGTCAACGATTTCGTGGGCTTTCATGTTTCGCTTTAATCCCAAGCTGCCTGTCATACAGAATTTACACCCGGCAGCACACCCGACCTGGGAGGAAATGCATAATGTAAGGCGATTTTTATCTGGTATTAAAACGCTTTCTATTGTTTCACCGTCTTCAAGTGCCAAAAGAAATTTTTGTGTACCATCTTTTGAAATCTGTTTTCTTATGAGTTTCATATTACTTATAAAAGCAGTTTTCTCAAGCAATTCTCTGAAAGATTTTGACATATCTGTCATCTCATCAAAAGAAGTTGCATGCTTCTTATATATCCAATTATTAAGCTGTCTTGCCCTGTAAGGACTCTGCCCGAGGGTCGCTATGAATTCTGTTAATTCTTTTGCTGATAAGGCCTTGAGATTAATTTTCATCATTCTTATTTTACATGATTTTTTGGTTACCCCGTTAGAATACTCCGCGTAAGCTTGCCCGTTATAAGGGCGAAGGTCTTCTAACGGGGTAAACTTGATACGTTCGGCGGCACGCAAATCCTACCCTTTAGGGTATGGAAAATACAGGTGCCGCTCAGTATCAACCCTGAGCAAACCCTGACTGCTTGCCCTGAGCGAAATCGAAGGGTTAAGTCGGGGGCAGTCGAATGGGTTGATTATTAGTTTACTGTCTATTATCCTAATAAAATATATATTTTATTTTAAATACGAGTAGTATCCGGTAAAATCAAAGTTTGCCGGCGTGGTGGAATGGCAGACCTGCCTGCCGGCAGGCAGGCGCAAGGAACTCAAATCTGTTACAATTATTAATCACTAAATTGAATGAGTTTTACAAA
>JAZFSN010000052.1:0-4471 GCA_036446195.1 Thermodesulfovibrionia bacterium
ATTTCTCTGCGCGGTCAAAACAGGTTTCCATGTCATGGGCCCTGGCCCACTCTATTATCTGGTCTGCTGATGTATTTGCACTTTTTATCGATTTATCCATGTAACCTCCAAATAGAAAATTACGTTAAGGTTGAGGCTGAGAAACCTTAACCTTAGCCTTAGCCTTGACCTGCTTTATATCATTGGTTCCATTTTAAGAGCCGGATGTCCTACACTGGTAAGGAACTCCAGCAGTTTTTCAGATTCTTCTGCAACGGTCTCATCGGCGATTTTATCGAGCAGGTCAGGTACTCCTTCTTCTTCAGCTCTTTTTTTAAAGTCTTCGCCGATTCTTTCTTTTAAGTTTTTTGTCATCCAGACTATTCTTTTGATGCCGCCGTCGGCGAAAAGAAACTTCTTGCTCGTAATAAAATTTACCCCTATACCCATAAACCCTGGGTTCTGTGTCCCTCCGCCGACTGTTCCTGCAAGCGTAGAAAACTTCATGCCGATAGGAGTCATCGCTGTGTGCCCTCTCTGTACTACCATGACACCGTTGGTTTCCGGGATTATTGACACTATGCACTCAAAGCATCCGCATGAGGTCATCGGGTTATCCATAATGGTATATAGATTCAGGGTCTCTACCTTACCGGCAGAGTTGCTCTTTAAATACTCGTCAACACCTGACCATCTGCCTGCGGCTGCATCCAGGACTTCAGCTTTTAATATTGGCTGGTTACCGCCTGTTGGATCTATCTCATACGCAGCCTTTGTATCAAGCCAGTTGTAAGCTCCGCATAAACCAAGGCGTTCAGGACTTATTACACATACGTGCGACGGAGCAAATGACTGACATAAGAGACATGAATAAAAGGTATCTACTGACTCATCTGTCATACCGGCAACCCTGTGGTCTCTTTCCTTATATACATTTTTTACTTCTTCCTGCAGTTCAAGGACATCTTTTTCATCTAAATAAAGTGTTACCTGAATCTTGTCTACAATCGATTTGAATCTGCTGTGCGTCATTGCATTGTGTATCATACCGAAATGTTCCAGGGTAATACCGTCTTTATATGCCTGATGGCTGATTCTCATCCATATTATGTCGCGCTGACCCATGTGCCAGAGCCCTTGTGCTTCATTTATATTATGATGGAGTTTTCTCTCAATAATTGGCTCAAAGTCTTTCTGCATTTTTCTGCCTGCAACATCAATCACTATCCCCAGAGGCATAACTCCGCCTTTTTTAAATCTCTCCTCAATATCTGTTCCAACAATAATTACCTTGTTATCCTCTATTTCGTGGAGTTCCTTTGTTCTTACCCATTCAAATGCCGGTGAACGCTGGCCGCCAAACTCAATAAACATATCTTCTTTTCTTATTCTCTCGCCTTCAAATGCAGGTCCGTAAGACACAGGAATCGGCGGTTTTTCAACAATTACCTTGAGCCCCCTGACCTCAAAGGCTCTTTGAACAATCCTGTCATGATTAAGTTCCTTTTCAACCTCTTCATAAATACATACACCAGTGGGATGAATAACAGGAACATCTGTATCGCAAATTGCAGGGTATCCCATATTGATTGCACCTGCACCTGTTGACCATTTAACATCATCAAGTTCACCCAAAACTATGGCAAAAGCAAAAACCCTGTCCTTTGTATATTTCTGGTGAGCTTTGTAATCTCCGGGCTTGTTGCCACCAAAGATCATGGATGCTCTTAAAGACCAGTCAAGTGCATACAGGGTATGTTCTGTATCAGGTCCGAGAGGCACAATATATGCATCCCAGCCAAGTTCTACCTTTTTTCTTAAAAGCTGTCTTGTAACGTTTGTTACTTTGCCATTTTTATCTTTCGCCTGACCGGAAAGGAAGGTAAGTATGTTTTTTCCCTGCAGTTCTCTGACAATTTTCTCTGCTGTATCATCATCCGGTGCAGCGCCGATAATGGCTGCAAAGCCCGGCATCCTGCCGTCTACAAGCTGGATACCAAGGTTCCTCTGGATAGTATCGGTTATAAATCCATTATAAACATATCCTGTTTCAGAATCGGTTGCCGGCTCTAGTCCGTTAACATATCTTAAAGCCAGGATAATCTCTTCACAGAAGAGAGTAGCCATGCCTGAATCAAGTGCTTCCCCAAGGTAGGGTTTCCATAATTTTTCTTCGGGTTCATCCTGGAGCATCTCTCTGACCATTTCAAGGGCAACCTTCATGTCAACAAGTGTTTTAACCGGAAATGCAGTCATCGCATATATCTGAGGCAGATAAAATGCAGTGTCAGGAAACTCAAATACAAAGTCTTTACCTTTTTCAGCTATTGCCTTCTCCAGCATTTCCTCTGCTGTTTTAAAAAGCTTGTGTGAACCCCTTATTGCCGCAGAGGCAATTATCTTTGACATTCTAACCTCCTAAATTCAGAATTTAGGTTGAGGCTGAGGTTAAGAGAAAAATTAACTTAACCTTAACCTTGACCTTAACCTTTTACATTCCGTATTTCAACTGCCTTTATGTTGTCTTACCCTTAAGAAATGAAGGTATGGCGTTTGCTTCCCTGGGGCCAACAATTATCTTCCATCCTTCAAGCTTTTCCTCAAGCGCGCCGCTCAGTATAGCGACCTGTCCCGGTATGATAAGTTCTTTATGCTTAACCTGTCCTTCAACCCCACTTTCCTTTATGAACTGAGCAATCTTTGAAGCTGTAAACTTTCCGGCTGCCCACGCAGTAAGTACTGAAAGTCCCTCACAGTCCATCACAGCAAGCCAGCTCGGAACCTTGCTGTTTTCTATCTCACCGGAGACTATGAAATATGTAAGTGAGAAATTAGTTGTAGTCAGCAAAGGAGCTTCTGCGGTTGGTTCACCGATTTTATATACCTTTTGTTCAACCTGCATCGGCACCTGGGGATCAGTATAGATGTTCTGTCTTAGCGTAAAAAGCGCAAAATTTTTCCACTTCTCAGTACTGCTTATAACCACAATTGAAGCATATTTGGCAATTGCTAAAGACGCTATAGCTGTCTCAAGTATTGGTTCATCCCTTAATACAAAATTTATTATTGGATAACCAAGAGGCTTAAAGCTCTTTTTTAACGCAAGGCGCCGTATCTGTGTATTATGCTCAATAAATTCTTTCGCTGTTTTTGCACCTGAGTCAATAACAAGGTCTTCAACCCCGAGTCCCCTTATCTTCTCAGTAAGCGCACTCAATGCCTCAAGCCCTTCAGCACAAACAGCAAGGGGAATCTTATATGTCTTTGCAATCCCGGCCATGGCATCAGCAGTATCATCCCTGGCGCAATACAACAATGGTTTTCTTTCAGCAATCGCCTTTACCGCGGCCTCTGCTGCTGACGGATCCTTACAGTTCAGTATAAGAGCAGTATCCGGGGCCTTGCCGGAAATCAGTTTAACCACTGTTTCATACCTTAAGCTATCATTTGAGGCGTACTCTATTGATATGGCGTCAATCCTTAATCTCTGCCCTATTCTGTCTATTTCCGACTCTGTCACTTCACGGACTTTCTCGCCCAGCTCATCATCACTTAAATTGTCTTTAATATTTAAAGCTAAGGCAGAGGGATTAAAAAACTTTTTGTCATGCCTGAAAAGAACAGTTTCTCCACCTATTTTGACTGCTTTCTCCCCTGAACTTAAAGCAAAAGACCTTATTGGAGGAGCTGACGCCTCTCCTAACACTTTCTTGGACTCCTCTGAAACATCCGGACAGGCACTAAGCTCTACCTGCCCCTGTGCCAGTTTCATTGCAAAAGCAAGACATGTAGGAAATCCGCATTTTTTGCAGTTTGTTTTCGGAAGAAGTTTAAATATTGCAACGCCTGATAATGCCATCTCAAATCTCCATTTTTGTTATCTGTTATACGTTATTAGTTATTAGTGAATACCAATTTTCTTTTTGTTAAGATAATTGATATAACCATTCAGTAAAGCAGTAGCTTTATCAATTACTTCCATACCCTTCTTATATTCTTTCATATTAATAAACCCTTCATCTAAAGAACAGATAAGCTGGTCTTTTAACTCGGACAAAGAGCCTCTTGAATGTCTACAAAACTGAATATTTTCTTGATAATGAAACCGTCCAAATCCTTCAGCAATATTATGAGTCGTAGACCGTGAAGACCTAAGCATATTATCAACGAGTCTATATTTTTCTTCCTCTGGATACTTTTTGACTAATTTTGCTATATTTTTCCTTACCTCTATACAAGCCTTCCAGCATTCTAATTTTTCAAAACTTTTAAAACTTTCTTTCTTATCATTCATCCATTAATCTTCAATTCTAATAACTTATAACTTATAACGAATAACGAACTTCAAACAAGTTCCTCTATAACCTTTTGTACAGTTTCTATTGCCTTTGGATGTCTCATAATTACTATATTTGCACCGGCTGCAAGCATTGCTGTAGCTGTTGTTGCCTCCCAGGCAATTCCTCTTTCCTCCAGCAAGCCCCATTCCGGG
>JAZFSN010000053.1:0-6334 GCA_036446195.1 Thermodesulfovibrionia bacterium
TCCTCGATGCTGGTTGACCCCGCCCCAAGAGTCAGGATTAAGGCTGCCCATCTGATCGGAAAATACAAAAATCCAGGAGCTCTTGGGGCACTGTTACATACTATGGATACGTCTGACAGACACTTCCGCGAGGCAGTGACTTCATCTCTTTCCGAGCTGTTGAGGGGGGAGCCCGAAAAAATTGGTGAGCTGATTAAGGGCGTGCCTGAAACGAAAACGAGAAAATTAGGCATGGCATGGCTTATGGGCAAAACAAGAAAACGCGGCGCATTGACATTCCTTGTGGATCTTTTAACTGATAATGATGCTGATGTCAGGTCTTCAGCAATAGGCGCGCTTGGAAAATTTAAAAACAAGCAGCTTCTCGGCACTTTTGAAAAGCTTATCTATGATACAAATGAACGCGTAAGGGCGGCAACGGTAAATGCTATCTCTGTCATAGGTGATAACAGGGCATTTGAAATACTGAAAACCGCGCTGGAAGATGTAGATCAATACGTGAGGAAAAGGGCGGCCATTGGCCTTGCCAAGATAGACTCAAAAAAAGCTGTTGATATACTCAAGGGAAAATCGACCAAATTCCTTGAAATGGACTTATATATAAAAGGAATCCTTTTTGCCTCGGGGCATACTTACGACAAAACGGTATATGAGGATGAAGACTCGAAAAGCATTGTTGAGGAGCTCTGCCCTGAAAAAGAAATGTTCAATAATTTCAGAGCATCTTCAGATAAAAACATACGTTTACACGCATTTCGTGTGCTAAACCTGTTTAAGAGAGAGGGCATTCCTAATTTACTCGCTATTGCACAGAAAGACCCTTCTCCTGAAATCAGAGAAGAAGCTGAAAAGCATGTTTCAAGGTGAGATATTGTCTTTTGATACTGTATATAAAATATTAGAATATTTTTTTATCACTTATTTTTTTATCTATAACTCTTCAAACCTGTTGTTTATTGTGCTATCCTTTTATGAGATCAGACGAAAGATAATAAGCAGTGGATTTGAGGACCTGGATTTAGTTATGGAATCTCCATTTACTCCTCCTCTATCAATAATAGTTCCTTCTTATAACGAAGAAAAAACTATTGTGGAATCGATTAGGTCACTTCTTAATTTGCAGTTCCCCAGAATGGAAATAATCATCGTAAATGACGGTTCAAATGATGCAACCCTTGATGTCATTAAGAAGGTCTTCAATATGAAACGTAGCGATATAAATTACATTCAGCAGATAACAACAGCCCCGGTAAAAGGTTATTATGAATCAAAAACCGACCTTTATGAATATGTTGGACGGTTTGTGCTCATTGATAAAGAAAACGGTGGAAAGGCAGATGCTATAAATGCAGGAATTAACGCGTCTTTTTGCCCTTATTTTGTTTCTCTTGATGCTGACTCTGCTCTTGATCCCATGGCGCTTCTTCAGGCTTTTAGAATGATGCTTGACAGTAAAGATATAATCGCAATAGGAGGCCAAATTGCAATACTTAATGGCTCTGTTATCAAAGGAGGCAGAGTAGTAAAGCCGAAATTGCCAAAAAACAACCTTGCAAGATTCCAGATAGTTGAGTATATAAGGGCTTTCACCATGGGAAGGACCGCTCTTGCTATGTTTGACTCGCTCCTTATAATTTCAGGCGCCTTCGGCATTTTCCAGAAAGAGTTTGTTCAAAATATCGGCGGCTATCTCTCAAGGTTTCTCACTTCCAAAATTGCCGCTGAATACACCACTTCCAAGGGTGAAACAGTCTGTGAGGATATGGAGCTAATAGTTAGAATGCACAGATATATAAAAGAAAAAAAACTCAATAAAAAGATTGCCTATGTTCCACACCCTATTTGCTGGACAGAGGTGCCGGAAAAACTGAAAGATTTGTCAAAACAGAGGAATAGATGGCAAAGGGGATTAATCGAGACAATATTTTATCACAGGAAGATGCTTTTTAATAAAAATTATGGTCGCATAGGGCTGTTCGCCTTTCCATATTTTTTAATATTTGAACTTCTTGGGGCCCCTATTGAATTTTTCGGATATCTGACATTGCCCGTATTATTCTTTCTTGACAAGCTTAATTATACTTATCTGTTTATATTTTTAGCCGTTTCTATTGTTTACGGCATTTTCCTGTCTATTTCTTCAGTGTTGATTAGCGCCTGGCCTGTGAAAACAACTGAAACTGATATGTCAGGGAAGTCGCTTATTTACTTCCAGGATATCAAAGCAATTACTATACTCGTCTTTTATGCTGTTCTGGAAAACTTTGGATACAGACAGCTTACGATATGGTGGAGAATGAAAGCCCTGATAGATTTCTTAAAAGGCAAAAAAGGTTGGGGAAAATTTGAAAGAAAAGGATATGGAGAAAACTGATTTCCATATAACCAACTGCTTTCCTATAATGAATTTAAAAAGCAGGCAGATTATTAAAGATGATCAGGTATTGACAAGCTGTTGGAAAACTCTTCTCTTGCAGTGTAAATGTCATGCCCGCAAAAGCGGGCATCCAGTAACATATTAAGAAGACTGGATTCCCGCCTGCCTGCCGGTAGGCAGGTTTCCACGGGAATGACAACAAAGAGATGAAAAGCTATAAAAAACAGTTTTTCAACAATCTCTTGAGTCTTGATATTGTTCATAATACAATTTAATGGAATTCAAAGGGTTTGCCGGTTTTTAAAAATCAGCTCTATTTGTCCTTCTGCCTCTTTAATAACGATTTTGTCCCTGAACGCGGATATTTCCAGGTTTTTCGGATTGCTTGATTCAAAAGTGGAGCCAGCGGGTATATTGAGAGTTAATCCCTGTATCTTCTCCGGAATCTGCAACTTGACAACACTTTTCAGTCTGTCAGTAAAGACATCCAGTTCAATTTTATCACGCGCAGCCCACCACCTGCCAAATTCTGAAATAGTTCCAAACCATGCATAATCCTTAACAGCTTTTATAAACCCTTTCAAGAACTTAAATTTATGCCCAAGCATATCAGGATGAATCATTATTACAAATATGCCCCCATACCTGCTGATTTTTTTTGCTAATTCAATGGCCTGCGGGAGTCTGTCTCCCATTTTCGGCAAGTGCTCATCTTCCACTGTAATAGGGAACTCGAATATGTCAGTCTCGGCATAAAATCCCCTGTGATAATTTAACCTAAACGGTAAATGAGTCAGTGACTTGTTCGCAGTTACCGAGGAACTATAGCGATATCCTGTTGCCTCTAACGCCTGGGGAAGAGAAGAAGGATTTGAAAGATGTCCTGGCCTGAATGAAACAACGCTCTGTTTGTCCAGAAAGTTTTCAAGCAGAAATTTGCTGACACGGAGTTCTCCCAGAATAGTTCCTTCCTTGATTTTAAACTGACTTTTCAAAAACGGCCTGTAAGAAGGATACCGCTCATTACCGCTTCCAAGGGGAAAGGAACTGAACAACTCCGCATGGGAAACCGTGTGACTGCCCACTTCCATGCCTAATGACTCCAGTTGTTTAAGTATTAGCACCCCCTGATTATTAAAGAAAATAACGTCATTCCAGTCTCGCAGATACTTTGTCTGTATAAAGTAGGTCGCTTTAATCCCCTGGCTCTTTTCGAATTCAGCATATTTTATAGAGATCTTCATTGAATTTGCATAGTCAACATCATGGGTAATCATCACGGAGAGAGGCTTTCCGAACGGCACGGAAGCGAGTGTTACCGCATATGGCTGTGCCCTGACATAAATATTTTTGATTAGCCGCAAAAATATGTCCAGCGTAGGCTCATAACCATTGGCATAACTCCTTGCAATTCCCACTTCACGGTAATTATACCCTTTCAACATGAGGAACCCGATATCAATACCGAATGCATATGCTTGGCCAGTAGCATAGGGCTTTTGAGTAATCGCTGCTGTTCCATTCTCATAAACAGCGATTGGTTCATTTTTTGGTGCGGTGTAGCCATGGGTTCCCAGTATGACGGCACCATTTTCTCCACTATTTTCTTCACTGTAAATTCTCAGAACCGATTCCCGCGGGTCAGTAAAGTCAGAAACCAGGGGATGAGTCTTGCTAAACCTGATCTCATAATGCTGTCTTGACGGGATTGCCTCCTTGAAACCAAAAACTTCATTTAGCCCGCCGCCTAGCACATTCACACCGATTAAAGTGCCTCCCTGCCTGGGAAAGGCGGCCAGAGCTTTTAGTGCCTCGACTGACAATACCTTGCCAGAAATAACAGGATAGACCAATACTACCCGATGCTCAAGAGCCTGTTTGTAATCTGTTGTAATGAGGAAAGGCAGACCGATTGATTTCAAGCCATGGGCTAACCCCAGCCAGGAGCCTCTGGTATCTGTCAAAAGTATGGCTAACCGACTTTTAGAGCCTGTTGAATACCTGTTTAAGGACGCGTTTACCGGCCCGGGAACAACAGTAGACTTGTCAGGCCCTGTTACTCCCTCGAAAATAAAAACACGATGCTTCCATTTAATTGCTAATAAGATTAATGCCGATGCAAATGCAACGAAAAATAAAACAATAACCAGATTAACAATGTTCTTTCTTTTCACTCTAAACCCCCTAAGAAATATGGGATGTGTTCATATCTTTCAATTATAATAGAATGAGATAAGAAATTGCTTTTTGAGGGCCTGAATAGATGAAGACGAAAAACCAGGGAGATCAGGGCTGTTTCAGCTATTATGTTAACGCCTGTCCTGATCATCATGCATTATAATCAAACCGTACGAATCTAATCAATAAAACATTTCTTTATTTCCCTAAAATGCTTGACACGATGCTTTTGAATTAAATACTATAGTTATGTTAATTACAGTCTCTTTTAACTCCGGTAACTCCGGTAGAATGAGATAGTTAAAGGAAAAAAAAGAATGAGTTCATTCAGGAGAAATATTATCCATAAAATATTCATAATGATACTTTTTGTGTATTTTCCTGTTGTGCTTTGCTATAGCCAGTCTGCCGATGCCAATGAAATAAATTATGATGACGGATTGAAGCTGGTTCAGCAGTTCATTAAGGCCAAAGAATTTCAAAATGCTGAAAATATGTTAAAAGAGATGCTTGTTTACTATCCTGATAATTCAGAACTTCTCTCTATATTAGCCAGATTGCTCTACTGGGAGAAAAAATACGATGAATCCATAAAAGTTTACCAAAGGCTTATCAAGGTAAAACCCTCCCATGAGGCGCGTGAAGAATTGGATAAAGTCTTTACAGCAAAAAAGTTTGAAGAGATAGAAAAACTAATCAAAAAAAGAAATTTTATGGAAGCTGAAGAGAAGCTGAAATTTCTTTATGGCTCTGGCCAGTCAAAACATGGTGCAGGCTACAGACTCGGTATGCTGTATATCAGTCAGAGAGAATATAAAAAAGCTCTTCAGATATTCAAAGAGCTCAGCAGTCTATATCCGGATGATAGCGGTATGGAAGCTCTTTATATAGAATCTTTAATACTCACTGGTGAGATTAAAAAAGCCAGAGAGACGTTATTTAATCTCCCAAAAGAGAGGAAACAACATCTTTACGATTCAAGGGATGATTTGTTTTACAGGGTGAGAAAGAACTACCTTTCAATAAGCAGTGAGTTGTTGGATTACACGCTGGGCATTGATGATGAAAAGAGCTACACAGTTCAACTAAGACAGAGGATAGCTGAAATGACTTTTGTAGCCGGTTATTCGAACGTCAGCAGATTCGGGCTGGAAAATAATGAGATAGGGCTTGAGATATATTCCAAGCTTGGAGAAAAAACTAAAAGATGGGGTTTTATTTCTGTGACAGGGAGTCCTGATGCAGACTTTCTTCCCAAGTGGACAGCTGGAGGCGCAGTCTATCAGGGATACAAAAACTTTGATTTTTCAATCGGCTACACACACATGCAGTTCAAGGATGCATCAGTAGATATCATAAAGCCCGGAGTCATCGTCTATCTTCCTCATAGATTTTCCTTGAACGAGACACTCATAATTGATCCTGATAAAAACACAGCTACGCTGAATTCCAAGCTCTACTATGAACCGACTCATAAAATTAACGGGTTTTACAGTTATTCTTTCGGGAAAGCTGCAGAGGAGATTGGTTCCCTTCAAGACGTAGAAAAAATTAAACAATATTCCCACAGAGCAGGCATAGAATACCGCTTCACACCACAATGGAGTATCGGTTCTGAATATCAGTTTAGTCACAGGCAGGACAGCTATAATAAGGAAGGTTTTGAATTTTTTTCAAAGTATTGGTGGTAGAATTAAAAGGATATTTAATACCGCCGCTGTCCCGATCAGGGTCAAAGCTTTAAACTTTAATTGAGACCTTTCCTCTTTTTCAGTTCCT
>JAZFSN010000054.1:0-8348 GCA_036446195.1 Thermodesulfovibrionia bacterium
TGAAACTGGCTATCACAGGCTTCTCCAATTCAGGCAAAACAACGATATTTAATGCCCTTACCGGCCTGAACCTTGATACAGCCATATATCCAACCCCCGCATCAGCAGAGGTTAAACCCCATATCGGTATCGTAAAGGTTCCCGACAAAAGGCTTAACAGATTATCCTCTCTTTATAAAGACAAGAAAAAAATCCACACAACGGTAGAGTATGTTGATTATCCTGGCATTACATCTGCCTATTCAGGAGGTGATATCTCACAGAATACCAGGGTCTTTGATGTAATCAGGGATGCAGATGCAATAGTTCATGTTGTAAGGGTATTTAAGGATGATTCAGTTATACATCCCTTTGGCATAATAGACCCTCTCAGGGACGTTCAATCATTTGAAACCGAACTTATTCTGGGGGATCTTGAATTTGCTGAAAAACGGCTCGAGAGAATGGAACTCGCATGGAAAAAAGGACTGAAGCAGGATGAAGGGGACAGGGAATTTTTACTGAAATGCAAAAAGGCCCTTGAAGGCGAAATCTCACTCAGAAACATTTCATTCAGCGATAAAGAAAAAATGGTTATGCTCTCTTTTCAACTGCTCTCAATAAAACCTGAGATAATCGTGCTGAATATAGGAGAGGCTGATTTAAATACAGAAAAGGCAGGGAAAGCAGCAAGTGCAATAGAAAATTATTTTAAAGATAAAGGGAGCGACAATGTCTCCCCCGTTATCCCTCTCTGCGGGAAGATCGAAATGGAGATTGCCCAGCTCCAGCAGGAAGAAGCAAAGATGTTTCTCGATGATCTTGGTATTTCAGAGCCAGCCATGAACAGGCTCTGCAGAGTTTCCTATGATACTCTTGGCCTCATATCGTTTTTCACGATTGGTAAAAAAGAGGTAAGGGCATGGGCCATAAAAAAAGGGACACGGGCTATAAAGGCAGCTGGCAAAGTACATACAGACATGGAGAGAGGCTTCATAAGGGCAGAGACAATACATTTTGAGGATTTTATCGCTTCAGGTGAAAACATGGTAAAGGCAAGGGAAAAGGGACTTGTGAGGCTTGAGGGCAAAACATACATTGTGAATAACGGCGATATTATAAATTTTAAATTTAATGTGTAGGGGTTAACCACGCTATAAGGGCGAAGGCCTTCTAACGGGTAAAGAAATAATGGGCAGACTGACCCCATGCTTCATTTTTTCTTAGAAAAGTTTCAATTTTACTCCATTATAAACTTCATGCATCTATCAATATCTTCAAGTGTATCAAAAACAATGTCTGCGTCAGTGTTAAGCAGTTGTTCTTTTGTATAAGGACCGGTGGCAACTGCAAGACAGCGGG
Source organism: Thermodesulfovibrionia bacterium (assembly GCA_036446195.1). GTDB lineage: Bacteria > Nitrospirota > Thermodesulfovibrionia > UBA6902 > BMS3Bbin08 > JAZFSN01. The sequence goes on from JAZFSN010000054.1 coordinate 1,342, forward strand.
CGCCGTGAATCCTGGCACATTGTACATCCAGAGGTGTATCTCCTACCACAATACAATCCCCGGGAGAAAACGAAAGCCCTCTTCCTGAAAATTTCTCAAGAGCAACAGGTAAAAGTCTGTCTCTGTCTTCATGGTCACTGCCGAAGGCACCGTCAAGAAAGTATTCGTTCAGATTAAAAGCCTCTAACTTTATCTTTGCGCCCTGTTCAAGATTCCCGGTAAGCAGTCCGAGCACTGCCTCCCTCCCCCTTAATACATTAAGCACCTCGATGATTCCAGGTTGAAGTTTTCGCCGCGGGTTATTAATCTCAACCCTGAGATTTTGAAGATATCCTTTTACAAGCAGCTCAACATTACCGTCCATGTAAGGCAGACTGTGGAATATAAGCCCTTCTCTCATGATCTGCCTATCCGTCTTTCCAGCCATGAGAATATTTTTAAATGCATCCTGAATGCCGAAATGTTCAAAAAATGCTTTGTTCATTGACAGCGTGCCGGCCCCGCCTGTATGGACAAGCGTACCATCTATGTCAAACAGGATTAATTTTTTCATTCTATATCCCCAATCCTTATTATAGTAGATTTATTTTGTGGATTTACAGTATGAAATTAATGAGTTTTTCCTACATTAAATAATTGCCTTACATTTTATATTTAAAAGAAACCATAATAGACCTTCAATAACCAAAAACCCGACGTTAAATAACAATTAACAGATATTATGAAAAATTTATTATATTTTATGTATAATATTTCAGTGAAATATTTAATTATCATATTTGCCGTAATATCCTTATTTTTTGGCTGTGCCCATGTAGTGTCCGAAGATTTGAGAGATAAAGCCGAAGAGGGAATCCCCCTTTCAGTGATTTTCTCTGACCCCGATAAGTACAAGGGAAAGGTAGTCGTTCTTGCTGGTACTGTTATCAGTTCGATTAACAAACAGGAAGGAACATATATAGAGGTTTTTGAGAGGCCGCTGGAACATCAGGGAATACAGGAGTACACAGATGAAACACACGGCTCTCTTGGCAGGTTTTTTATCTTACTGGAAGGTTATGGCGATACCGCTGTTTTTTATAAAGACAGGAAAATAATCGTGGCCGGCGAGGTCATGGGTAAAATGGTCAATCCCCCTGCAGGGGCGGACTCCAACTATCTCCTTGTGCGAAGCAAAGAGCTCCACTTAAAACCGGAGGATGGGTCGCCAATAGGGTTTGGATTAGATGTATGGGACAGCTTTTGATTAAACCGGTTTGTCTGATGTCAGGCCTACCGCCTTTATAACCCTGCATATATATCAGATTCAGGACTTTTTGCCAGTGAAAAAAGGCCGTCTTTTTTATCATTCAGGCATACATAATGAAACAAATGAGGGTTATATTCAGCTTTCAGGTCTTCCTTTCTGAAGTTTTACTCCGTAGATAAGCCCTTACAAGTTTAGCCTCATCATAACTTACTGTACCATTTAAATGCTCAACAACAGGACTCAGACTCCTCGTGCGTAAGGTTAAAAACAGGTTCTCTATTTCAGCACGCTTTGCTGGGGCAACAAGACGGTCTATCTCTATATCACGGCTGTTGCTTATCAGCCGTTCAAGATGTGCTGTAATGGTAGATATTGAAAGATTACGTGTCTTTGCAGTTTCTTCTATTGAGAGTCCTTTTTTTATCAGCTCGTAAGTCTTTTCAAAGGTTTCTCCTTTTGCCTTTTTTTGTGTCATGGTGACAGGTAAAGCAAAGGATTGTCTATCAGGAACCGGGATATGAGGATTTTCATTTAGATATGTCTTTATCTCCATTATGAAATCATCTCCGTACCGTTCAAGCTTGGCATCCCCAACACCGCTGATCTTTTTCATATCAGGTAATGCTGCAGGATAGTGCCTGCACATTTCGTGAAGGGACCTGTCTGAAAATATTATAAATGGAGGTACCTGATGCTTATCAGCAAGTTTTTTTCGAAGGATGCGAAGTTTCTCAAAAAGGACTTCATCATAGGGCTCAAATTCCCTGCCTGATACAGCCCGGCGCCTCTCTTTTACATCTTCCCTTTTCAAAGCCGTAACTTTCTCTCTGTCATAGAGTACATTATCCCCTTTTTCTGTCAGTTTTAATATTGGATACTGGTCACCATCCTGGTAAATAACATCCTGGGCAAGGAGTTCATCAATCAGAAATCGCCAGTGATTTTTATTTTTGTGTTTGCCGGCGCCATAGGTTTTAATCCTGTCGTGTTGAAGCTCATGGATACGTTTTGTATCAGCGCCTGTAACAATATCGATAATATACCTGATTCCAAAACGTTGCCCTGTCTTTGACATTGCTGACATAAGTATCTGTGCATCAATCGTGATATCAACCTTTTCAATTGTGCCGACACAAATATCACAGGCACCACAATTTTCAGCAGGATAATCCTCACCAAAATATTTTAGGAGCTGGCTGCGTCTACAGACATTATGCGAGGCGTACCTGATTGTATGATTCAATTTTTCTATGGCAATTGACCGTTCACTGTCATCAGGTATCTGATCGATAAAATACCTGAGCTTCGGGATGTCTCCCCTGCCAAAAAAGAGGAGGCAATTGGCAGGTTCGCCGTCACGTCCTGCACGCCCTGTTTCCTGGTAATAGCTCTCGATGTTTTTGGGTAAGTCTGCATGAATAATGAAGCGGACATTTGACTTGTCAATGCCCATACCAAAGGCAATTGTTGCCACAATTACAGCCGCTTCATCCCTGCTAAATGCCTCCTGGTTTTTTTTCCGATCCTCGGGCGTCATTCCGGCATGATAGGGCAGGGCTTTAATGCCATGCTCTGCAAGAAAATCAGCCAAATTGATAACAGAATCACGGGTAGTACGATAAATTATGCCCGATTCATCAGTATGCTCACTGAGAAATTTCAGTATCTGTGATTCTACACCTGTTTTTCTTTCTACCTGATAAAAAAGATTCTGACGGTTAAACGAGGCGCGCACAATATATGGAGATCTGAGACCGATTTTGTTGATAATATCATCCTGAACCCTTGGAGTGGCTGTTGCCGTAAAGGCTGCAACCGGGACATGGGGAAAGATCCTGGTGATATTAGAGAGGCTCAGATAATCAGGACGAAAGTCGTGTCCCCACTCAGAGATACAGTGGGCCTCATCTATGGCAAAAAGAGAAATAGGAGTTGCCTTAAGTGTTTCGATAAAATCAGGCATTGCAAAGCGTTCAGGGGAGATGTAAAACAGTTCTAAAGCTTGATTTCGCAGCATTTGATAGACACCAGCCATCTCCTGCGGTTTCAGCGAACTGTTTAAGAAAGCAGCAGATATACCATTTTCAACTGCCGCATCGACCTGGTCTTTCATCAGGGAGATCAGAGGACTTATAACGACCGTGGTTCCATTCATTATCTTACCAGGCAATTGATAGCAGAGAGACTTTCCGCCCCCTGTGGGCATTACAGCAAAAACATCCTTTTTATCCAGAATATTCTTAATGATAGCCTCCTGGTTAGGACGGAAGTCCTGAAATCCAAAAACCCTTTTTAATGTATCAAGCATTGCATCCTTTCCCTGCATGGACTACCTCAGAGCATAAATTCTCATTTTCTTTTGCCATGATCATAATTATACTACCTAATGACAGCTTCTTTCTGTTATCTATACTTGCGATACACTGAAAAAAGTTGCAAATTACAATCAGAAATCAACAAAAATTATTTTGTCAAAAAGCCCCTGTTATACAATACAAAGTCCGTCTATCATATTAATAAAGCACAATTACAAACATTAATTAATCAGATTTCTTTATTTTTCAAATGGTTATATTGCACGTAAAGATCAATTATATTATTTTGTTATAGAGATAATCCGAAAAATAAGAAGTTCGTATATTAATTGCCTAAAAATTAAATTAAAAGACATTTTGATTTGTACATGCAAATAATGTACAATACAAATGTGAAATACGAATGGGATCCCGAAAAGAATGAATGGCTAAAAAGAGAAAGAAATATATCTTTTGAGCAAGTAATTTTCCATTTATCACAAGGCGATGTTTGGAAAATGGCTGATCATCCTGATCAAAAGAGATATCCGGGCCAAAAAATCTATTTTGTTATCGTAGAAGACTATATTTATCTCGTACCTCATGTTGTTACAAAAGAATATATATTTTTAAAAACAATCATCCCAAACAGAAAAGCAACTAAAGATTACCAAAAAGAACAGGAGGATTAACATGAAATACGATAAAGAAGAAAAAAATATCATAGAAACGTATAAAAGTGGAAGAATGAAAGTTTCCACACCATCCAAGAAAGAAATTGAAGCCATCAAGGCAACAGCAGAAAACACATTTAAAAAGAATAAGCGAATCACTATACGTCTCTACGATCATGATTTTACAGGGATTCGGAAAAAAGCTATGGAAATGGGCATCCCTTATCAAACACTCATTTCCGGTATAGTCCACCGCTACATCGAAGGTGAATTAATATCAAAAAAAGGATAACCTGTCAATCCAGCGGACTCAACTCTGCCCCTTTTGCACCGCTATAGGGGCTGCGCAAAGCCGCTGATTTTTGACGTTATACTTTATTTCAATTATTAATCATCAAATTCTAATCTTGTCAGAGTTGTTTAGTTGTTGTGTAATCCTCCAAATTATCGACCGTTCACTCCCTACAGCTCTTTAGTCTTACTATATTTCACTTCGTGAGTTGTTCAGACTTGCTGTGAGAAGTTCCAATGTATCATAATGAGCTATGAAAAATAACTTCTACACCTTCGATGTCTTTGCCGAAAAAAAATATACAGGCAATCAGCTTGCTGTTGTCATGGTAAGGCAAAAAATATCTGATTCAGAGATGCAGCAGATTGCCAGGGAGTTTAATTATTCAGAGACAACCTTTATTCTGTCAGATTCTATGGTGAACAGTGGATACAATGTGCGTATATTCGCACCTAAAGAAGAGGTTCCATTTGCAGGCCATCCAACCCTGGGAACCGCCTATGTGATACAAAAAGAGATTGTCAAAGAACCTGTGAAAACCATAATTTTAAATTTAAGGGTTAAAGTTTGACAAATATTTAAATATTGTTATATCCTTGTTTTAGGAGGTGAAAGAGATGGGAAAGCTAATCGTAGAACTTCCTGATGAAGTACATGGGGAGCTTAAAAAGAAAGCCGCTGCTGATCGTAAAACACTAAAGGATATTATTTCAGGACTTATCCATGAATATCTATCCGCACCAAAAAAGCATGTGCCAACTATAAAGAAGACCGGCCTTTGTGGTGGTTGGAGTGATGAGAGAACATCTGATGAAATCATAAAAGATATTAAAACTCACAGAAGATGGTTTACGAGACAGAGAAATTAAAATGTCCCGATTTATCCTTGATACTGACATCTGCATTTACTGGTTAAAGGGGAATAAAAACATTGAAAAAAGTATAATCAAAAATGGATTAGAAAATATCTTTATCACTGTTATAACCGAATGCGAACTTTTTTATGGAGCATTTAAATCCGTTAACAAAGAGAATAATTTAGCAGTAGTTGAGGAGTTAAAGAAAAAGATACATACACTTCATACTAATGAAGGCATTTCCTATCACTACGGAAAGTTAAAATCTGACTTAGAACTTAAAGGGAAAGTGTTGGATGATGCAGATCTCTTGATAGCAAGTATAGCCCTTGCAAACAACGCTACTCTTGTAACAAATAACACCGAGCATTTTGAAAGAATTCGAGGCTTAAAAATAGAGAATTGGAAATAATATCAGTAACGTTAAACTATTCCAACCTGTTATAGACTAACAAAATTCGCAAGAATGGAAAAATTGACTTTATACACAAATTTATGTTAAAAAAGTAGGTTACTTAGTTCCCGGAGATTTTTCCATGTATGCAATAATTGAAACAGGCGGTAAACAGTATAATGTCTCTGAAGGAGACGTTGTAAAGATTGATAAGATTGACAATAAAAAATCTGTTACATTCAATAATGTCTTAATGGTTGCAGACGGAGATCAGTTCTCTTTTGGCAGCCCTTTTATTTCATCAGCAAAGGTATCTGCAGATGTTTTGGGTACTGAGAAAGCAAAAAAAGTGCTTGTATTCAAACAAATACCGAGGAAGGGCCACAGAAAATTAAGGGGTCACAGACAGTCATATACGACAATTAAGATAAAAAATATACAGATTAAATAAACTATTGGGGGAAAGTACAAAATGGCACATAAAAAAGGAGTCGGCAGTTCAAGAAACGGCCGTGACAGCAAGTCAAAACGCCTTGGTGTAAAAATGTATGGCGGTCAGACTGTAAAGGCAGGTAATATAATTGTCAGACAGAGAGGAACAAAGTTTCACCCGGGCTTTAATGTTGGAAAAGGGAGCGATGATACCCTTTATGCAAAAATCAGCGGCATCATATCCTTTGAACGCAAAGACAAAAAAAGACAACAGATTAGTATTCATCCTGCCTAATACCCTTCTACTGCCTATCGGGCAGGGTAGCACAAAGTCAGTAAAAACACTTGGATAAGACGATCCTGCACCTGTAATCTGTAATCAGAAAAAATTTATTACACATTGTTCGTTATGGACCACCCTCTTTAATTTTGTTATTTGTTATACGCTAATTGTTACCTGCCTGCCGGCAGGCAGGTTCGCAGAGACTATAGCAAACGAAATAAGTAATGTTACATTTTTGTCATGCCGACTTGTTCGGCATCTTTCTTTACGATCCCTGACAGGCAGGAAGGATTCCCGACAAGCGGGAATGACAATACTAAAGGGTTATGTCAACTTAATTAATGCGTTTGTATTAATAACCAATAACTTATAACTATTAACTGTCAACTGTCTTCAATAGCTTGTATCCGTCATAACGCATCCTGTATCATTGAACAATGCAATTTATAGATGAGGTAAAGGTGTATACCAGCGCAGGGAAAGGGGGAAGAGGCTGTGTAAGCTTCCGGAGAGAAAAGTATGTCCCTAAAGG
>JAZFSN010000055.1:0-2974 GCA_036446195.1 Thermodesulfovibrionia bacterium
CCCCTTCACATTTCGGACACCGTGGTTGTGCAATCTTTGAATAAAGAAGCCTGAGATAATCATATATCTCTGTTACAGTGCCTACTGTTGAACGGGAGCCTTTAACATTGTTTCGCTGCTCAAGCGCAATAGCAGGCCTTATATTGCGGATTGCCCCGACATCAGGGCGGTCAAGCTTTTCAATAAAAAGCCTTGCATATGTAGAAAGGGATTCAATAAAACGCCACTGCCCTTCAGCAAAGATTGTGTCGAAGGCCAGTGACGACTTGCCTGAGCCGGACACGCCGGTAACAGCAATGACCTTATTGTGGGGCAGATTAAGGTTTATATTTTTAAGATTATTCTGTTTCGCCCCTTCTATTATAAGTTCATCAATGGACATCCGGATATTTTAACAATTGTATAAGAAATTATAAACCGCAGAGGACGCAGAGTTCACAGAGAAAAACTGAATGAATAGTGAACGTTAGTGAGCGAATATATATAAATAAGCAAATCCTTACATTCGAGGCTCTTGCAAAAGTCTTTGTTCGTCATTCCCCGATAAATCGGGACAGGCCCGAGGTCTTTATCGGGAATCCAGCCACAGTGGGATACCCCACGTGGTGTCCCATATCCTTTATTAAATAGTTCCCTGCTTACTGCCTGCAGGGACGGCGTCTGGATACCTGCCTACCGCAGGCAGGCCCACTGGAGCCTGCCCTCGAATTTCGTAATCGGGGGCGGGTATGACGGCAAAAGTGTTTTGTCAGAGACTTTTGCAAGAGGCTCATCGTATTACCAAAGGGAATACTAAAATTATTTTTATACTCTAATTTAATTAATTCCTTTCTCTACGCTCTCCGCAATCTCTGCGGTGAATTGACTTTTACTGGATTTGGTATAATCCAATTCAATTGACAATTTTATACAAGGGGGAAGGACATGGTCTTTGGAGAATATTTTTCTATTCATACAGCAGGATATTCGGATATTAAGGACATCACTAATGAAGTTCAGAAAATTGTTTTAAAATCGAAAATGACAAATGGGCTGGTCAGCGTCTTTGCAACCGGCTCCACAGCATCAATTACCACAATAGAGTATGAACCTGCTCTTGTAGAGGACATGAAAGAACAGCTTGAGAAGTTTGCCCCCAGCACCATGCACAGCCGGCATTCGCAGACATGGGGTGATGACAACGGCTTTTCCCATATACGGGCAACGTTTATGGGTCCAGGACTTACAGTACCTGTATCAGACAGCACCATTGTTTTAGGGACATGGCAGCAGATTGTGGTGATTGACCATGACAACCGTCCGCGCTCACGAAAGATTTTTGTTCAGGTAATGGGGGAGTAGTGACTTGAAGAAAAAAGCTAAAAAATCTCCGATTCCAGTTGAAAGGCAGGAGACTGTGCGCAAGGATATAATCTCTGTGCTTGAAGGCCAGACCCTTTCTGCTAAAGAAATATCTGCTTTAGTCAAGGTTTCTGAAAAGGAAGTGTACAGCCATCTTGAGCATATTCAAAGGACAATAAATAAAAGAAAACAGAATCTAAATATTACACCCGCTGAATGCAGAAAATGCAGGTTTGTATTCAAAAAAAGAGACAGGCTGAAAAAGCCGGGGAAATGCCCTGTATGTCACGGAGAATTTATTCATGAGCCGCTTTTTTCTATCAGGCAGGGGTAAAGCATAATTGGTGTGCCCAGTCTTTAATAAGAGTAAGAGAATTTTTAATTCAGTCTAAACACCACAGGAACTTCAACAGGAACGTCTACATATGGAAAAGGTGCTGCCTTTTTCACAATATCTAAGGTTGCAGTATCAAGGATGCTGGAGCCAGAGCTCTTTAGGATTTTAAGCTCCTGCAGTTCACCTCGAAGACTAACCCTGAAGCTTATATATACAGTACCCTCTATGTCTCTTTTTTTTGCCAGAAGCGGGTAGGTCTTTGCCCTTTCAATAGAATTTTTTATAATTTCAATAATTCCTGCGGACATGACTCCTTTGCTGCCATGGGAAAAAGAACTATAATAGACATTTATGCCTGTCCCTGAGCCGGACATAACATCAATAACCTCATTACTACTGTTTTTTAAAAAGGGATCCTCAGCAGTTTCTTTATGTGTATTTAAATCAATGATATCTCCACCCGTTACATCTGTTTCAACCCCGTGGGAAAGAAAACTCTGTTTTCTCATGGGGCCAACTGAAACAGTTTTATCAGGGATATCAACTGCAGAAAATTTTTCTGCCTTAATCGGAGAAGGCCTTTTGAACCTTAATACTTTTGTTTTCAAAACCTTCAGGGGCTGGATTAAGGCGCCGGTACTGTCAGACCTTCCCTCAGATATAGAACTCACTTCTTCAGTGAGTTCTACAAGGAACACCTTTACAGCTTGTGTTTTGCTGTTACCACCAAGCAAGTCTGAGAACAACAGGAGAACAGCGGCAAATAAACAAAGATGCAAAACCATTGAAAGAATTAATGAATGTCTCAGTTCCATTCAAAACACCAAAATTGCCAGTTAATTAAAGACCCAAATTGAGTGATTCTTAGTCTGTCATTCCGGCTCTTGTTCTCCGTAGCACTGCGAAGGATGAATGTCCAGAATTTTTCTTGCGATTCCGAACAAGTCGGAAGGATTGCGGTCAAGCCGCAATGACAAAAACTGCTCTCTTAATGTCGCTTTACTTATGAATTCATTAATATTTTAGAAATCAGCTGACAGCCCTATTAGAAAGTTTCTCTCTGGTGACGGATAAAATGCCTTTTCAACCGGAAAACCGCCAAGAACTCCATATTCAGAATATTCCTTATCTAACAGATTATTTATATCTAAAAAAGCTGTAAGAGATTTCCACTCATATTTGAATTTACAGTTAATGACTATATAATCTTCCTGTTTGCCGGAATTATTTTCAAAATCGCTTATAAAAGGGCGCTTGCCTACATAGACCCCGTTCAGGGCAATGAAAGCCCCTTTC
>JAZFSN010000056.1:0-5127 GCA_036446195.1 Thermodesulfovibrionia bacterium
CGGAAATCTGAATGAGAGGAATAATTTATATCACATTCACTCCTGCCTCTACCTACGGCAGACAGGTACCGGCAGGCAGGCACTTCGTTTGTTTTGCATTTGGTGTGTTTTATTTGGTAGAATTACTGAGAATAGTTTGAGGCACTATGAAATGTGCTACTATATATGTATATTAAATTTTGCAGGTCTGACCCGTAATTTTCTAAAAAGGGAGGTCATATGAAAAAAAACATTTAGCGGTTATAATAACAGCAGAAATATTAACCCTTAAAAGGAGGTTGACATGAGAAGAGCAATTTTTATTTTGATTGTTGTTTCAGTAGCGTTACTGGCAGGTATTGCTCATGCTAAGGACCTTAAATTTGCTGGTTGCAGTACAAGCACCCTTTCCTATATGAAAGCGGTTGCTGCTGCATATGAAGCTAAAACTGGTATTAAGATAGGTGTAAAGGGAGGCGGAGCCACACTTGGTATAAAATCCGCTGTGGCTGGAACAGCTGACCTGGGCGGAACCTGCAGACACCTCATTGAGGGAAAAGACCCGGCCGGGGCTAAGCTGACTGTAGTCGCTTATGATGCCCTTGTCTTTATAGTCCACAAAAACAACCCCGCAAACAACATAACAAAGGACCAGATGATTAAGGTATTTGAAGGTAAGATAAAAAACTGGAAAGAACTGGGAGGGTCGGATAAGCCTATAATCGTTGTGGAGAGAAAGAGCAAAAAAGCAGGGGTAAGGCTTTTGCTCAAGGAATTGCTTGGATATGACATAAAACTGACGGATTCATCTATCAAGCTTCAAAGCAGCAGTGAGGTGGAAAAAGAGATAGTAAAGAATCCTTTTGCTTTTGGTGTAACCGGCTCTGGCAGTGCCGTTCAGAGAGAGCTTAAGCTTCTGAGCTATGAAGGCGTTGCCCCAATAAAAGAGAACTTTGTTAATAAGAAATATCCTGACCTGATAAGGCCCCTCTATATAGCTACAACAGAGCAACCGTCAGAAGATGTAAAGAAGTTCCTTGTCTATATATTGAGTGATAAAGGACAGGCGGTAGTGGCTAAAAATGCTATTTCTATTGAGGAATATAAAATGAGAATGAAATGATTTTTAGTTCAAGTATGTGTTTGATTCTTATGATGGGGGTACCCGGTTGACTACAGTAGCTGCATATTATTATTGCTACTGTAACGAGGCGGATACCCCCAATTTTTTTGTAATCTCTTAAGCCTTAAGAAGGAGGAATGTTTTATTGAGTAACTCAGATAAATATAATTTATTAACAAGATGGCAAAACACTAAGGTAAAAAAGAAGCTTATAATTACTTTGCTGGTGCTCATAATTATACCAATAGTAGTTATTGCATATTTTGCATTTGACATAATAGGAACTAAAATGACCGCAAGCCAGCTTAAACAGGTTGAGGCGACCAGGAATTATGTATCAAATCTGTTAGACCAATACAGGATTAAATCACTCAACTATATTAAATTTCTAAAGACAGAACAGTCGCTTGTTGATGCTATCTTTATAACAACTATGACTCTTGAAAAGAGCCGTCTTATCGAAGAACTTAAAAAACATACTGCAACGCTGGATGTTGACAGCATTGAAGTTATCGAAACAAATGGTAAGGTATTAGCAAGGGGCCATAACCCTGATAAGTTCGGAGATGACAAATCTCAAAAAGACATAGTTCAAATTGCCTTAACCGGCAAGGTAGTTGCCGGTATTGAAGTAGATACCGATAATGAATATTCCATAAATGCGGCCGGGCCTGTTATTCGTGAAGACGATACCATTGCCGTTATTATGACAGGTATATATTTTAACAACTCATTGGCAAATAGAATTAAAGCATTTTCCGGAGCCGAGATAATGTTTGTTTTTGGTAACAATATAGTGGCTTCGACATTAACTGATCAAAAAACGAAAGATGTATATGAAATCATCAGTAGCAGTAAAACAGAAGATAAAGAAATTACGGAAATTGAGATTGAAAAAATACCCTTCAATGTTGCCTCTGTTCCGCTTGGAAATCCTGAAGACACTGTTTCCGGAAGCTTATTTATATTGGTTAGTGGTAAAGACATTGAGTCTGCAAAGAGTAATATGGGCTTCCTGCTTATGGCAGTAACTGTTATCTCTTTGTTTTTTGCTGCAGGCGCTGGATTTATTATTTCGACAAATATTGCCAATAATATGTTGAAAGGTGTTGTTTTTGCGCAGAATGTTGCAAAAGGAGATCTGACACGGCATATAGATATTGAATCCGGTGATGAAATCGGCATGCTGGGAAAAAGCCTTAATGAGATGGTGGAAAATTTGAAACAAATGGTTAATAAAATAAAGATTTCGGCAAATAATACAATAGAGGCAACAAAACGTATAGACATGGAAAAGCTGGCAAAGGGTTCTGAATTACAGGCAGCATCTATTGAATCCACTGCTTTATTGAACAGCAAAATGGACACTTCAATAAAAAGTGTAGCTGATGGAGCTGAAAGTCTCTCCCGATCTGCATCAGAAAGTTTAGCCTCTATATTGGAAACGACCACATCAATAAAAGAAGTTGCCAAAGGAGCTGATACATTATCCAATACAGTTCGTGATGCGTCGGCATCTGTAGAACAAATGACTGCCTCGATTAAACAGGTATCACAGAATCTGAATGAATTATCTGTTTCATCAGAGGAGACATCTTCTACGGTCAATGAATTCACTGACTCACTGAAAATGGTGGATACAAATGCTCATGAATCTGCCATTTTGTCTGAACAGGTGACAAAAGATGCCTCTGAATCCGGGATAAAAGCCATTAAAAATACTATTGAAAGCATGAAACGGATATCAAACTCTGCGGAGGAAACAAGTGCTGTTATTAACAAGCTTGGCGAGATGTCTTCACAGATAGGCAAAATTCTGAAGGTAATAAGCGATGTAGCGGATCAGACAAATTTACTCTCTTTAAATGCAGCAATAATTGCTGCTCAGGCAGGGGAACAGGGCAAGAGTTTTGCAGTAGTTGCTAATGAAATAGGTGACCTCGCAGAAAGAACGGCCTATTCTACCAAGGAGATAGTGTCTGTAGTAACGGCTGTACAGAAAGAGGTTAGAGAAGCAGTCTCTTCCATAAAAGAAGTTTCTAATAATGCAGTTAATGGTATGAAGGTTGCTGAAGAGGCAGGAAATGTTTTAAGCAAAATTGTTGGTAGTTCAAAAAAATCTTCAAAAAGTGCCTGGGAGATTGAAAAAGCCACAAAGGAACTGGCCAATGGGGTTACGCAGATAAATGAAAGCATTGTGAGATTTACTGATATGATAAGGCAGATTTCTAATGCTACAAGCGAAATTGAGAAAGGCACTGACCAGATAATGGTTGCTGTTGAAAATGTACAATCTACATCGCTCCATGTGAGAAAGGCCACTGTTGAATTGAATGCAGGGAGCAAACAGATAAATGATTTGGTTGAAGATGTCAATCTTATGGCTCAGTCAATTGAAGGGGCAACAAAGGAACAAAAAAGCGGAAGTCAACAGGGGGTTAAGGCAATGGAGGAGATTAAGGAAATAACCCAGCAGAACCTTACCATTGCAGCTGATGTTCGAAGTACTGTGGAAATCCTTATCGAAGAGGCAGAACTCCTTCAGAAAGAGGTAAAACGGTTTACTGTCTGAGATAACCATTTTGCATGGTGCTCCGCGCTTAGCTTTTTATGAACAGGCTAATGCAGAAACACAGCCAAAAAGCGTTTACCGCATAGAGTACAGCACACGGCGTCTCTTGGTTCACCTTTCTTTTCCTTAACCCAAAAACTACAATTAACCACAGAGGACGCAGACCTTCCTGTCGGCAGACAGGGAAACATATTAATAGTGAACTACCCTGCGGCAGAAACCGCAGGGTGTTATATTTATAAAAGAAAATCAAACCACAGAGTGTACAGGGGTATGTACCAATACAGTACATACCAGAGAAATAAAATTCTGTGTTCTTAATTTTTATAGTATTTTTGTTTTTTTGCATATAAAAGTTCTCTGTATCCTCTGTGGTTAATTATTTTTTTGATTTAAAATTTACCTCTGTGCTCTCTGTGGTTCCCTAAATGCATTATTTTAGAAATTCAACCTCCATAATTTCTATTCCAAATGTAACTCAAAGGACATAAAACAACAGAAAAGGCAGGAAACAGGGTCAGGTATTTCTGAAATTCTCCGGTTAAATAATTAACTGCAAAACTGCTATAATTACTGAAATGCTGAATATACAGAAAATCATAAAAAAACATGTCTTATTGCTCACTGTATCAATCCTTTTTCTATCCCTTACGCCAAACGCTGCATTTTCAGACTTAACAGATTTAAAGACAAACAGCGAACTTGCTGTTCACTTCATTGATGTCGGAGAGGGCGATTGCATATTTATTGCTTTACCCAGCGGCAAAAACATGCTGATCGACACTGGCAGTCCCTCTGGAGGACCAAAAGCAGTTCAATACCTGAAATCCATGGGCATTAAAAAAATCGACTACCTGATTCTAACACACCCTCACGATGACCACATAGGCGGAATTTTCAGCATTATGTCAGAGTTTGAAGTTATAAATTTTTATGATAATGGCTTTGGCAACTTCAAAAGCGATATATACAGAGATTACATTAAATTGGTTCGAAAAGACCTGTCGAAATATAATATCTTACAGGCCGGGGAATCGTTTCTTTTCAGCAATATAAGAATTGAAGTTTTAAATCCGCTGCTTCCCCCGACTGGTAACCTGAACAATGACTCAATTGTATTAAGATTGATTTATGGAGACATCAAAATACTATTCTCAGGTGATCTGGGACAATTGGGTGAACACCGGCTTTTAAATCTGGGGACTGAATTGACAGGTCAAATCCTCAAGGCAGGCCACCACGGGGAAAATAATACAAGCTCTGATGATTTTTTGAAAAGTGTCAAACCTGAAACAGCGATAATCTCCGTCAGCAGGATTAACAAGTATGCTCGACCGCACAGGGAAATCTTGAGCAGGCTGGGGCAAATCGGTGCAAAAATTTATAGAACCGACCTCAGCGGAAATATAATACTTAAGACAGATGGAAAAACTTACACAATAAAAACAGAAAA
>JAZFSN010000057.1:0-4592 GCA_036446195.1 Thermodesulfovibrionia bacterium
AGCAACAGAATTTGAAATTTCCAAACTCTCAATGTTAATATACTGTACATTCCTGAAAGAACAAAGCAGTTAATCGTTATAAGTTATTGGTTATTTGAACTGTTATCCCATAGTATGTTTCTACTCTTTTACACGTATAACTAATAACTATCATAACTTATCATGGCAGAAGTAATTCCTTTTAAAGGTGTTTTGTATAATCCTCAAAAGGTGGACACCAGCTCTGTGATGGCGCCGCCTTACGATATAGTTACGCCTGAATTTAAAGAGGTTCTTTACGGCCGCAGCCCATACAATATTATCCGCATTGACTTTGGCATGGATAATGAAGGCGACACTGAAAAAGAAAACCGCTATACAAGAGCATCAAAATCATTAAATAATTGGCTTGAACAGGAGATTCTGATAAAAGACTCAGAACCATCATTTTATTGTTATGAGACAAGCTACAGGATTAACGGTTATGAAAAAAGACTAAGGGGTTTTCTCGGCGCTGTCAGGCTTGAGGAACTGGACTCAGGCAGGATTCATCCGCATGAGATGACTTATTCAAAGCCCAGGGCAGACAGGTTGAACATTATACGTTCATGCATGGCCAACATAAGCCCCATATTTTCCCTCTACAGCAGTCCAGAACGCCTAAGTTCAAACATTCTTGAAAAAATTACGAAAAAAAAGGCATTCATAGAGGCAAAGAACGGGGACAGCTTTACACACAGGCTCTGGAAGATAAGCGACAAAACCTCAATTGAGGCTATCAAAAAAGAACTATTCAATAAAGATATCTTTATTGCAGATGGTCATCACCGCTATGAAACTGCGCTTGAATTCAGAGATAAGATGGATAAAGTCAGGAGTCAGGGGTCAGGGGTCAGGGGTCAGGATTCAGAAGTAAAACCCTGGGATTATGTGATGATGTTTCTTGTAAATATGGAAGACGAAGGTCTTGCGATTCTTCCAACACACAGATTGTCCAGGACAGGGAAAGAGATAAAAATAAAGGAAGCGCTGAAACCATATTTTGACATAACCACTGTAAACCCGGTTGCAGGCCGCACCGGGTTTGACGGCATAGAAGATAAAGAGGCAATACAGGAGATGTTCAAATCCATGCAAAAATGTGAAAATTCCAGGAACCCGGCTTTACCAACATTAGGCATGTTTATTAAAAACGAAAAAAAATTCTATATATTGAATTGCAGGGATTCAGGGACAGAGATAAATTCACACAAAAGTTTAAAATTCCTGGATGTAACAATTCTTCATAAACTTATTTTTGAAAAATTACTTGGAGTGGATAAATTTGAATATGAAATAGACCCTGAACTGGCAGTAGAAAAGGTAAAAAACGGCCCATTTCAGGCTGCTTTTTTCCTTAATTCCACAAAGATACATGATGTAAAAAAGGTTGCGCTTGCCGGCCAGAGAATGCCGCCAAAAGCCACTTACTTTTATCCAAAACTGCTGACCGGAATGGTTATCTATAAGTTTTAGAAACAGGGCATAGATTATTTCTGAAGATAAACTGGTAATATATTTTGTAATATGACACCTGAAAAATCCTGATTGCCAGCTCAAAAGGATTGATTTAAAGGACGGTTCTGGCTTAAATCACGTTGTATAAACACATACAGAATTTTCTCCGACTTAAAAAAATAAGCCAGTTCATTTTGCCCGTTCTTACTACATGAACAAAAAAATCAGGGATTTGAGACTGCCTCATCTCCTTCTTCCTTAAACCTTTGCCATTTTTATTTGTCTAAATAAACAGATGGATGTTGAAACTACCCGATCCCAGGAAGACTTAAAATTGATAGAGAGACATCTGGCCGGTGATGAATATGCCATCGAGGAGCTTGTTATGAAATACCAGAGAAAAATTTATGCCTTGGCCTACAAGATGACAGGAGACATCGAAGACTCCAGGGACATGACACAAAATACATTTCTAAAGGCATTTAAAAACATAAAAGACTTCAGGAAAGAATCATCTTTCAGTACCTGGCTTTACAGAATAGCATTTAATACCTGTCTGAACGAGGTGAAAAAAAAAGGCAGGGAGATAGTCGAGCTTAATGAATCTGTCACTGGCAATACTGAAGGGGCGTTGTCAACGATGATTAAAAATGAAAAAGGTCTTCTTGTACAGAGGTCTTTAAAAAAACTTCCGGAGAGACAGCGTATGACAATTATCCTGAGGGCTTATGAGGAGCTTTCCTTAAAGGAAACAGCAGAGATTATGAAGTGCTCAGAAGGCGCGGTTAAGGCCCACTACCATAATGGCATGAAAAAACTCAGAGAGATTTTATACCGACCAGCGGGGACTCACTCTGCAGGTCATGGACAGGGGTTAAAAGGAGAAGGGCTATGAGATTAAATCATGAAGATATAAAAGAAAGACTGCCTGAGTACATAAAAGCAGAGGCCATTCCCGATGAGGTAAAAACACATCTTGCAAAATGCATTGAGTGCAGCTATGAGATTTCCCTTCTTCAGGCGCTTAACGAAGCGACTGTACCGGAGCCCGGCAATATGTTCTTTGAAACACTCCCGCAGAAAGTCAGGATATCACTTAAGAGAAAGAAAAGCGCTTTATTCAGGTTTGCACCTGCATTTGCCTTAATCGCTGTTGCAGTTGTCGCTGGTTTTGTTTATCACATGACCAGTGAACCACATCTTGATAATGGATTTTTACTCAGTGACCCATTTGCCTCGCAGATCTATGAGCTAAGCGGCTTAAGTCCAGATGATTTGCCTTCAATTTCCGACACAATCCAGGATGAAGAAATATATTTATCAGAGGAAACCCCTTTTCAGTGGGAATTTGCTTCTTTAAGTTCAGAAGAAATGAACGACCTGAATGAAATTCTTAAAATCAAAAAAGAAAACGGAGGTGTTCTATGAAAAAGTATATATCGGGGCTATTCCTGTTGCTAAGTTTAACCTTTTTTTCAGGTCAGTCGTTTAGCGAACCTCCCGGGGTTTTCGATAACCCGCCGTCAAAAGAACAGATGGAAAGGACAAGAAAAAGGGTGGAAACATTAAAGATGTGGAAACTTACAAAAATTCTTGATCTCGATGAACAAAAAGCTTCAAAGTTCTTCCCTGTTTTAAACAAATACGACAAAAAGAGACTGACTGTTGCACGGGAAATGAGAAAAAACATGAAAAAGCTAAGGGCATCTGCAGACACTGCAAATCCGGACGAACTCAGAAACATTATCAGAAGGGTTGAAGCTAATCACAGGAGGCTTCAGGGGATTGATAATGAAGAGATGGAAAGGCTCAGGGACATACTTACTGCCAGGGATCTGGCAAAGTTCATAATCTTCAAGCAGGACTTTGACAGAGAAATGAAAAAAATCATTGCGAAGGTCAGGAAAAGACGGATCAGGAAATACAGAGAAGGTGGGGGATCACAGGGGTACAACAGATCTGCTCCATCTGATATAACCGACTTACCCTCATACAAATAATAGGGCACTTTATAAAAAGTGTGGTAATCACTGAAAGCGTTTACAAATATTGTAAACGCTTTCAGTGGCTATTTCAGCTAATGCAATTAGCTTTAATCACTTCTGTCTGATTTTCAAAAACTTTCTCTTTCCTACTTTAAGTATATATTCACCTGCTTCAAGGGTTTTATCAGGGTTCTCCCATTTCCTGCCGTTAACACTCACGCCGCCCTGCTTTATTAGTCTTATACCTTCCCCTGTGCTATTAACAAGTCCTGCGAGTTTCATCACCCTCGGAAGCCACATCTCTTTATCTTCCCACTGAAGTTTAAAATCCGGAATCTTATCGGGCAAGCCCTTTTTTTTGAATATACGTTCAAATTCTTCTTTAGCCTTTTTTGACGCATCCCTGCCCCAGTATCTTTCAACAATCTCAAGAGCTAAAGACTCTTTAGCCTTCCTGGGATGAACCGTACCGCTCTTGATACCTTCTTTCAGAACATTCAATTCATCATTGGAAATATGACTCAGCAATTCATAATACCTGAGCATTAGTTCATCACTGATTGACATTGTCTTTCCATATATATCTTCCGGCGGTTCAGTTATGCCGATATAGTTTCCAAGACTCTTGCTCATTTTATTTACCCCGTCGGTGCCTTCAAGCAGTGGCAGCATTATAACGACCTGCTCCTCAACCCCCATTCTTCTCTGCATAACGCGCCCCATGAGCAGATTGAATTTCTGGTCTGTTCCGCCGAGCTCTATGTCTGTCTTTAAAAAAACCGAGTCATATGCCTGAAGCAGAGGATAGTAAAATTCAAGAATACTTATATCCTGCTGGCTCTCAAATCTTTTTTTAAAATCATCCCGCTCCAGCATCCTTGCAACAGTCTGCATGGAACCAAGCCTTGCAAAATCCATAATATCCATATTGCCTATCCACTCGCTGTTAAACCTTATACTGGTTTTATCCGGGTCAAGAATCTTGCATACCTGCTTCCTGTAAGTTTCAGCATTTTTTATAACCTCATCCCTGGTTAAAGGCTTTCTTAGCTCAGACCTCCCTGACGGATCTCCTATCATCCCGGTAAAATCTCCTATGATAAAAATAACCTTATGTCCTAATTCCTGGAA
>JAZFSN010000058.1:0-6698 GCA_036446195.1 Thermodesulfovibrionia bacterium
AGAGAATGCATTTTAACAGTAAAACCGTTTCTAAAATTACAGGCTTAAGCATGAGGCAGATTGACTACTGGGACAGAACGCACTTTATAAAACCTTCTGTAAGTGAAGCCTCTGGCTATGGTTCTCTGAGGCTTTACTCTTTTACCGACCTTGTTCAGTTGAGGGTTGCCAGAACACTGCTTGGCAAAGGTGTCAGCCTTCAGAAGATGAGAAAGGCTATGATTTACCTTAAGAAAAATATTCCAGCAGTAAAAAAACCGTTTTTAGAACTCAAGTTTTTAACAGACGGAGAAACAATATTTATAATCACAAAAAACGAGAAAAAAATCATTGATATCCTTAAGAGCGGTCAGCTTGTTTTTTCTATTGCTCTGGGTAAAATCGTTGAAGACCTCAAAGGCGATATCATATCCCTTCAGAAAGAAAAAAAGTACAAGATTACAGTAAGGGGCAAAAAATACCTGGTCATCCTCCATAAAAACACAAGCGGCAGAGGATACCGGACAGAATGTCCCTCTCTTCCAGGGCATCTATCTCAGGGGGACACCGTAGAAGAAGCCCTGGGGAGGACGAAAGATGCAATTGAAGAGGGTCTTCCCCTTGATAATCGTGTAAATTTAATTTCAAAAAGGAGGTGAAAATGCTGGATAATAAAAGGGCATTTGTGAGATTCGATATTCCCCTTGAAGTAAAATTTAAAACACCAAAAAATACGAATGAATACGTTGTAGGCGTTACCAAAAACTTCTCTCGCAAAGGTTTCTGTTTTGAGTTACAGGAATTTGACATTGAACCAAATAAAATTGTGGCGTTTAAAGTACGTCATCCCCAGGCAGATGTGTTTGTTTCCGTGCTGGGCGATATAATCTGGAAAAAGCGGGTAAATACAAAATTCATGGTGGGAGTAAAGCTCAGAGAAATGCATAGTGAAGCTAAATGCGACATTCTTCATTACTGCTACAACACATGGGTGAATAAAATGCAGGCAGAAAACAGAAACGCAAAAGTTGCCTATAGTTAAAGCGTAACGTTTGGAAAAACCCCGGGCTGCTTAAGACGAACTATTGCAGTTAAGACAGTTGCTGCTGGAAAGGCTCCAGTTCATATATATGGGATACGGTTACTTATGACCCTTTTTTACAGCGGATTCTTGATTTTATTCCCCATTCCGATATACTCCGGGTTAAGTATACATTCTCAGCTGTAAAATGATGGGCCATTAATGTAATCATAAATATTCCCCCAATAAATTCATTTTGTTTTATCATAATAAAAATCAAGGTGATCCATGGCGCTGGACAAAAAACAATATGAAACAGCCCTTAGAGGTCCTATTGTAAAATGGATTGATAAAATCAGGAGTGTTGACATACTTGTGGGCATTCCCACCCTTAACAATGAAGATACCATTGGCCACGTGGTTTCCCAGGTCGGCAAAGGCCTGAAAAAATATTATAGGAATTTAAAAACAGCTATCTTTGTAGCAGACGGCGGTTCGCTTGATGATACACGCGAAAACATAGACAAACAAAAAATTCCCAGAGGCATCAAAAAACAGGTGAGCATTTACCGGGGAATGCCTGGTAAGGGAACTGGTTTCAGGTCTGTATTTGAATGTGCAACCCGTCTGAACTCAAAGGCAATACTCGTATTTGATGCGGATTTGCGCAGTATTACTCCTGAATGGGTAAAATGTCTGGCCGAACCCATACTATCCGGCAGGGCAGAATTCTGCACTCCTTATTACCGGAGGCATCCATTTGATGGAACAATAACAAACCTTATAGTTTACCCTTTAACAGTAGCATTATTTGGCAGGGATATCCGCCAGCCAATCGGCGGAGATTTTTCTTTCAGCCTTTCACTTGCAGAATACTGGTCATCACAGCCTGTGTGGCTTACAGATGTAGCCAAATTTGGTATTGATATCTGGATGACTCTTTCTGCATTAAAAAGGAATATCAGGATTATTCAGGTTGATTTGGGCAGTAAGATTCACTCTCCAAAAGACCCTGCCGCTGACCTTGGCTTAATGTTTTTTCAGGTCATCAGCACCCTGTTTTACATCATGGGTGATTATGCGGAAAAATGGCGCAAAGATTATCATTATTCTCAGGTTGAGATTGTTTGTCAGAATGCCAAACCTCGTGAACTGGAAGAGGTTCATGTTTCATTTAAAAAGCTGGGGAAAGAATTTGAAGAAGGTTTTAACCATTTTAAGCCAATGTATAAAAATGTCCTTGAGCCTAAAACCTTTAATGAACTGTCTAAGGTGGTAGCACACCTGAGGAAAAAAGGGAAATTTATTCTTGATGCTGACCTGTGGTCAAAAATAATCTATGATTTTTTCTTTATTTTCTATCTATGGGATCGCAACCGGCGGCGTCTGGTTGATATTATTTCTCCCCTTTATTTCGGGCGGACAGGGACTTATTTTTCTCAGGTTAAGGACAAAAGCTGGGAAGAGGCAGAGGAGATTATTAAAAAACAGGCAGATACCTTTAGAGAAAACCGTAATTACCTTATAAAAAAATTTAAAAAACCTCCAAGCTATAATAAAGAGCAGTTATTGTCTCCATGAAATAATCTTTTGTTAAATCCTATGAAATTATTATTTCCAAAACCCATAGAGAAATATGTAGAAGAACACTCAGAGCCTGTAAACAGTCTTCTTGTAGAGCTGGAAAAAGAGACCTATGAGAAAATGGATAACCCTCAAATGCTTTCCGGAAGGGTAGAAGGCCGTCTTTTACAGATGCTGGTGCGGATATCAGGGGCTCGGAAAGTGTTGGAAATCGGCACGTTTACTGGCTATGCTGCCATGATGATGGCAGAAGGACTCCCTGATAATGGCGAACTCATCACCTGTGAGAAGTCAAAGAAGTATGCCCGTGTAGCCCAGCGCTACTTTAACAGGAGTGAGGTTGGGAAAAAGATTCATCTGAGGCTTGGGCCGGCAAAAAAAACCCTTAGCCAGATTCCTGATAAAACAATAGACTTTATCTTTATTGATGCGGACAAACCCTCATATTCACTTTATTATGAAGAGGGCCTTCGGATTCTTAAACAAGGGGGTCTTATTGCCGTGGATAATGTGTTATGGAGCGGACGCATTCTTAATCCCAAAGATAACGACAGCCGGGCCATTGCTGAATTTAATAAAAAAGTGCGTGAAGACAGCAGGGTAGAAAAGGTAATTCTGACGGTCAGAGACGGAGTGTACCTGATAAGAAAAAAATAGCAGAAGACAGAAATTATTCAGGTGTTTTCTCTTCAGTAACCTCTTCTTCAGTGACCTTTTCTTCAACAGGAGCTGGCGGCGGACTCTCCTCCGGCTTTTCAGGCAATGGCACTTCATCTACTGGCTTAGTAGGCATAATTACAGTCTGCTCCGGCTGGATTCCGGGCTGTGTTGCCCCCTTTTTTACCCGTCTGATTACAGGGTCCTCAACAAATGGCTCATACTTGCGAATGGCAAATTCAATTGTATCCCCCTTATTGATAAGGAGTCCGATTTTCTCCACCTTCTTCTTAAATGTTGCGAGCAATGCTCCCTGACTGGTATTAATCGTCAAAAGGAGCGAGGCCTGCTTTAGCTCTTTCTCAATCACTTTCCCTTCAACAGTAACAGACTTTCCCTTCAATACTTCAGGGAGATAAGGCAGGATGTAATCAGGCGCCAGGTATGTTCCACTGACACCAAGCGCAACCCCTATAACAAAGATTAAAAGTAAAAGCCATGCTTTCATCTGATATTACCTGATATACACATTTCTAACTACTTAAAATTATTAACACCCAAACTCTAACAGTTTTTTACGAAAAAGTTCAAGAAAATCAATTCACTTTAGTAAACTATACAGACCTGAAAATGCCTCTGATGTTATTTTGCTGTCTCTTTTGACTTCCAGGGAGCAAATTTCAGCAGAAGCAGCATCCCGGGAATGGCTATCAGGGTACATGCAATAAAGAAATTTTCCCAGCCCATGTTTTTGGCTAAAAAACCGGTCGGCGCTGAGGCTACTGTCCTTGGTACTGCCATGAGACTTGTGAGTAGCGCATACTGAGTTGCAGTAAACTTTTTATTCGTAATGCTTGCCATAAAGGCCATATAGGCAGCAGTTCCCATACCACTGCTCAGGTTTTCAAAGCCAATTACAACTGAGAGGGCCGGAATGCTGTAGCCAATGCGTGCCAGAAGAGCAAAGCCGGCAGTGGATATTGCCTGAAGAAAACCAAAGACCCATAGGGAACGGTTAATACCCAAACGGATCATAATAACTCCGCCGATCAGGGCTCCGGCAATAGTGGCCCAGAAACCAAACAGTTTAACAACTGTGCCGATCTCTGTTTTTGAAAACCCTATGTCAAGATAAAAGGGAGTGGTCATAGCGCTTGCCATGGTGTCACCAATCTTGTACATAAGTATAAATGCCAGTATCCAGAGCGCACCATTCCTGCTGAAATATTCAGTCAAAGGATTAATAACAGCTTCTTTGATTGTTTTCGGTGATCCTGCATTCACAACCGGCTCCCTTGCAAGCAGGGTTGCCAGAATTCCCGGAAGCATGCAGGCAGCCATTATCAGGTAGACCATTGAAAAAGGCAAGTGATCTGCCATTATAAGACCACCCCCTCCGGCAAGAAGCATACCCATGCGGTATCCATTAACATAAAGAGATGAACCAAGTCCTAGTTCCTCATCAGAGAGGTCTTCCCTTCTGTATGCATCAATTACAATATCCTGGGACGCACTGAAAAAAGTTACCAGAAATGCTGCAAATGCCAACATCCATGGACTGTTCTTTGGATCAGAGAAACCAAAACCTGCAATACAGAGTGTCAGGACAATCTGGGCTATCAGGAGCCAGCCTCTTCTCCTGCCCAGAAAAGGCAGGGTAAAACGGTCAAGAACAGGCGCCCAGAGAAACTTTACAGTATAGGGAAGGCCTACCAGTGCCATTAAGCCGATTACGGTCAGGTCCACTCCTTCTTCTTTCATCCATGCCTGAAGTAATGTTATGGTCAGAAGAAGCGGCAGGCCGCAGGAAAACCCCATTATAAGGGTGACAAGCATGCGACAGTTCAAGATTATTTTCAGTATGGAGCTTTTATTTTCTTCTTGCAATTATCCCCGCAATTTTTTCGGTCTTAACAAAATTAATCCCGGTGTGCCGGATATATAGCTTTTAAAATCCTGGTCAATCACTTTCCTGTGTTTTTTTTCTGATGAGGCATGTCTTAAATAAATAGAGTTCATGCCTTTGATAATAATCCCGACATGCGAGACATCCAGTCCCTCTTTTTCTGAATATATGCCTGCATAATCGCCTGTTTTTATCTTTTTGATAACAGAATCATCAATACTATGTGACGGGATGTACTGAATTTCCCTCTGTACAGGTTCAATGCCCTGCAGAAAATACATGCCGTCTTCCCTGTAGTTCAGAAGTTTTGTAATGCCTCTGGTCATCTTCTTTCCTGTCTGTTCTGTACAATCATGGACAAGTCCTGAATTGAATTTCCGCCAGTCCGTAAAAAAATGATTTCTGTTTTTATAGCTGACCCTGCCTTCCCTGTACCTGATTTTTTTAAGATTCTCCTTAAAATCGGCAAAAGAACGTGATATGCGCATTGCCTCGATGTAATCAATAAATGTAAAACAGTCAACCCCTTTGAGGTTTATTACAAAGGCCTCCGGGGTGTCGGCATCTCCGATTAACGTTGATTCCCTGTAATCCATGTCAAGAAAATTTCTGGACAGGAAATCTATGCGTTCGCCAGCATGCTTAATCCCGGTGGATTCACCTATTAAATGATTTAATTTATCCCTGGTCCATTTGCCCAATATTATTTTCATTTCCAGTCCTCAAATCGAGTCAACACTTATGAAAATTATCAGATAATTGTTTAAATAGCAAGAATAACGAGCCTTGACAGGCTGTTGAAAAAGTCATCAACAGCCTTGATTGCACAGATTAGAAAAAATGATTACGCAGATATTTCAAGGAGTTTTAATCGGTGTAATCTAATCTTTTGTCTGTGTAATCAGAGCTTGTTGAGTTTTTCAACAAGCTCTTGACTTGTAACCATTCAGTAACGGGTGGCATAGAAGAGAGATATAATCCACTCTTCACTGAATGGTTACCTTGACTTCTGTCCCTGTTTTGATATAATTAGGTTTAGTCATATAACAATAAATAACAATTAAATCCACATAATTAAAGGAGGTTAGTATGTCTGATACACCGTCTGGAAAAAAGCCCGCGCCAAAAGCCGGCAATAAG
Source organism: Thermodesulfovibrionia bacterium (assembly GCA_036446195.1). Lineage (GTDB taxonomy): Bacteria > Nitrospirota > Thermodesulfovibrionia > UBA6902 > BMS3Bbin08 > JAZFSN01. The sequence goes on from JAZFSN010000058.1 coordinate 6,288, forward strand.
GAGAAACATGAAAAGGCTATACGTTCTATAGTAAAAGCAATCACTCCCCATATATCGGATTCAACCCGGGAACAGCTCAAAAAAATGGGGGATAAATTGAGCAAAACCACTGATAAAGGCGTGCACATGACAAAGGATGTAACCGAAAGAATCCGTCACTTTACCAGTGGGGCCACAAAGCTGACAAAACTAAAGATTGAAATATATAAAATGAAAAGCAGCAGGGATAACCTCATATCTGCCATGGGTGAAAAATTGTTTAAACTATATAAAACCAAAAAGTTGAAAAACGTCCAATCCGCATTTAAAACTGATTTTAAGAAACTGGACGAATCAAAGACAAAGATATCCAAAAAAGAAAAAGAAGTATCAAAGGTCTCCCTTTAAAAACAGACAAACAGGAGTTCTTAT